>NZ_JBIAPT010000023.1:0-132843 GCF_042888425.1 Streptomyces sp. NPDC002889 | reverse complement strand
ATGTTGAGCTCGGCGTAGGTCAGGGTGGTGTCGTTGCAGACCACGGCGGCCGCGTCGGGGTTCGCCTCGGCCTGCGCCTCGAACAGCCCCGGCAGGGTGGTCTCCGCGCTCGGGGGAACGTCCTCGGTGACGCCCAGCAGGGCGGCGCGCTCCTCGTCGGTGAGCAATTCGATCCGGCCGATCGGCCGGTCGGATCCGGCCGTCGTCACGGCCCGCAGCACGGTGAGCAGGCGCTGGTGGTGAGCAGCCAGTTCCTGATCCGGGCAGATCTCTGGGTGGGCGTTGAGATCGACCGTGAGCCCGGTGCCGTCGCGCCGGTCCCACACGGCGAGCGTGAGGTCGCCCACCAGGCCCGAGGACAGGTTGTGGGCGGTGGTGCGCAGACCGGCGAAGTCCACCGCATAGTCGAAGGACATCACGTTGACGACCGGTGCGTACCAAGTCCCCAGGCTGCCGGGCAGGTCGAGGTCCCGCTGGAGATCCTCGGCGCGGTACCGCTGGTGCCTGCCCACCTCGACCAGCCGTCCCGCGATCTGGCCGAGCAGCTCGCCGAGCGGCATGTCCGGCCGGAGCGAGAGCCGCAGCGGGAGGACGTTGGAGGCCATACCTGGCGTACGGCGCTGGAGCTGGTCCACGCGCGCCGTCACCGGCAGGCCGAGCACCACGCTGGACGCTCCGGTCATCCGGTGGAGGTAGACGGCGGTGGCCGCGATGACCATGTGCGACCAGGGGGCCCGGGCCCGCCGCGCCGCGCCGCGCAGTTCCACCAGCTCGGCGGGGCCCAGGCCGGCAGTGCGCCGGAGGTAGTGCTCCGGGGTGGTCGACGGCCGGCCGATGATCCCGGTCGGCTCGGGGCGGTCGGCGAGGTGCTCCGTCCAGTACGCCCGGTCGCGGGTGAACGCTTCGGAGGCGCGGTACTTCTGATCGGAAGTCAGCAGGTCACCCAGTGACCCGAACGGGCTCGGCCCCACCGGGCGGCTCTGCGCGAGGGCGGTGTAGACCTCGGCGACCCGGCGTGTGATCAGCAGTGATCCGAAGGCGTCCATCACGACGTGGTGGTAGCCCTGATACCAGTAGAAGCGATCAGCATCCAGCCGGAGGAGCGCGTACTCGAAGAGCCGGTCCTCGGCCAGGTTCATCGGCCGGGCCACCGCGGCGTCCAGCCAGCCCCGGGCGGCCCGCTCGGCATCCGGCTCGGCGCTGAGGTCGATGATCGCGGGCGACCAGTCGCCGGGTTCGTGAACGACCTGCCGGACATCGCCGCGCACCTGGACGAAGCGGACGTGCAGAGCCTCGGTCTCGGCGACGACCAGGAGCAGGGCCTGCTCGAACAGCACCGGATCCACCCGTCCGTGGATTTCCAGATACTCGCCCACTCGGAATACCCGGTTCGCTCCTGCCAGCCGCTGCTCGGCGATCCATATCTCGCGTTGCGCGGCCGTGAGGGGCAGCGTGGCACCAGCACTGACGGACAAGTCTCCACCTCCGAGAATTCCCCCGCACGGATGGCCGGAGAGAGGTAAATGAAAATCTCACGACGGCCCTGAAAACGTCTGGGTGATACGACCGGGCATCGGAGAATCGGCGACCGCCGGACAATGGGGCGGCAGGTCGCCTCGCGTATCGAAATCGGGCATAACTGACCGGAAAAAGAACCGTTGGCAACCTAACCCGGGGGCTCCGGACGGTCAAGGAGATCAATCAGCTGTGTGCCGCCCGCGTCTCGCCTTTGTCCCGCCGGCGGGACAAAGGTACGAGCGTCGCCGGTTGCGATCCTGCCGACGGTGTCCCGCCGAGCGGTGTGCCGACGATCGCCGTAGGAAGCGTGCCGACACGAACTCCCTTGTGGGATAGGCAGAGACGGCTCCCGCCGCAGGGCCGCTCACATCACTTGCCGGGACACCTCGACGCCGCCCCTTGCCGGGGTGCCGTCTGCGGACGGGGTGGACCGCATTGATCGGCGGCATGCTTGCCCACCGTTTCAGGGCGGTGTTAGTTTCGCCGTCACCAAATACCGAGTCGAACGTTCTGTGGAGCTGTTTTCTAAAAGGAAGCGCGTATGGCGAATACATGGTGGGGAGACCATCTGCTGGGCCGGGGTGCGGACGACGAGCTGTGGGCTGTTTCCAGCGCTCCGGTCACTCGGGGTGAGTTACGCACGGCCGTCGCCGCTCTCGGGAAGCGTTTTCGGGAGCACGGTATTGCGGACGGCAGCTCGGTTCTGTTGCGTATGAAGCCGAGTTTTACGTATCTTCAGGTTCTCCTGGCTCTGTGGAGCCGCGGCGCACAAGTGGTTCTGGTCGACTTCCGGCTGAAACCGGCCGAGTACGAGCCGCTGGTGGAGCTGGTGCGCCCGCAGTACCTCGTCGTGGCGGCCGGTGCGGACGGGCCGGTGGCCGGATTCCGCCAGGAGTCCGAGTTCTTGGTCCGGCGGCTGCCGAGCGGCAGGCCGGCCGTCGACGGCATCCGCCTGGTGCAGTTCAGTTCGGGCTCGACGGGCCGGCCCAAGGTGATCGGCCGGTCGGCCAACTCCGTGCTGGCCGAGCTCGACCGGCACGCCGCACTCCCCGGGATCCCCGGCAGAGGTGACCGGGTCATGCTGCTGAACTCGGTCATGCACAACATGGGCCTGGTCAGCGGCGTGCTGCACGCACTGGCGGCCGGGGCGACGCTGATCGTCCCGCCGACGCTCCGCCCGGCCGAGGTGGTGCGGCTGATGGCACGGGCCGAGGCGTCCGCCGTGTACGGGACCCCCGTTCACTACGAACTGCTGGCCCGGACCGGGGAGCGGCCCGCACTGCCCGCGCTGAGGCTGGCAGTGTCCGGCGGCGAGCGGGTGCCGCAGGAGACCTACGAGCAGTTCCGCGCGCGCTTCGGCCTGCCGATCAGCCCGGTCTACGGTCTGACCGAGATCGGGTTGATCGCGGGCGACCTGTCCGGGACGTGCGTGCCTCCGCAGGTGGGGGCGCCGGTGCCGGGTGCCGAAGTGAAGGTGGTCGGCGAGGAGCTGTTCGTGCGGATGGACCGTTCGCCGTACCTCTACGGCGAGTACGCCGACCGTTTCACGGGCGGTTGGCTGCGCACCTTCGACAGGTTCCACCAGGACCCGGCGTCCGGACTCCTGAGCATGCTCGGCCGTGCCGACTCGCTGGTCGTCGTCGGCGGGTTGAAGGTCGACCTCACGGAGGTGGAGACCATCCTGCTGGGCCATCCCCGGGTGATGGAAGCCGTGGTGACCCACGGTGAGGCCGTCGAGGCGTTCGTGGGCGCCGACCAGGGACTCACCGCGGACGAGCTGACCGCGTGGTGCCGGGAACGGCTGAGCCCGGTCAAGATCCCCCGGCGGTTCTTCGTCACGCGGCAGCTGCCCCGCAACTCGATGGGAAAGCTGGTCCGCGACCGCGCGCTGATGGACGGGCGCACGGATTCGGAATTGTCGTCGGAGTCAGAGGAGGGCTCGTGATCTCGAAGAATGACATCAGGGAAATCGTGACCGAGGTCGCCGGCCTCGGACCGCCCGAGGAGTTCCCGGACGACGCCGAGCTGGTGATCGACTCGTTCACCCTGGTCGTCCTCCAGCACGGTCTGGAGGAGAGGCACGGCGTGGTCATCGACCCGCAGTTCGAGGACATGCAGATGTTCACCTCGATCAACGGCATTCACAAGTACGTGATGAGGGTTCTGGAAGAGAAATGACGAACCCGTTCCCGACTTCGACTGTTTTACGCAGGGAGCAATCATGAGCAACCCCTTCGAGAACCCCGATGGCACCTACCTCGTGCTCGTCAACGACGAGGGCCAGCACTCGCTGTGGCCGTCGTTCGCCGAGGTGCCAGCGGGCTGGACCGTCGCCGCCGCCGAGACCGACCGCCAGTCCTGCCTCGCCTACGTCGAGGAGCACTGGACCGACATGCGCCCGCTGAGCCTCGTACGCCGATAGGAGATCGCGATGGACGACGCCGCTTTCCAGCAGCTGCTGCTGAACGAGGAGGATCTCGAGGAGTCGTTCTTCGGCGAGGAGCCGAGCGCCGCCTACGATCCCGTCTTCGTCTCCGGGGACGAGTCGGGGCGGGCCATTGTCGACCTGACGAACATGCTCACGCACGGCACGCACCCCGAGACGACGCATCATGCCTCCGCGCTGTTCACGAACATCGTGGGGTCGGTGGTGTTCCATCACGTCGCACAGTTCGGCAACGGAGCCTGTCTGCAGGTGTTCCAGCAGTTCTTCGACGCGGTGAGCGACTGCGGGCACTACCAGATGGAGCTGAACGACGGCGTGCAGCTCGACATCACGAGGGTCGATCTGGGACCGGTCGACCTGGGGGACGACGGTTTCGTGGTGCGCTGGCTCTCCACCGTCGACCATTTCCGCATCGAGACTGCCTGGGTGATCGTGACGAAGGGCAACATCCTCTCCTTCATCAACGCACGCATCTCGGACCAGTCCGAGATCCATCGGCTCGCACGCATCGCCGTCGACCGGGTCTCGGATCTGGCTGGTACGTCATGAGCCCCGCGGCATCCGTCGTCGACCTCGAGTCCGCGCTCGACTCGGTCGACTCCTGGCTGACCGAGTACATCTCGATGAACCACCCGGAGATCGGCCGCATGGGGCCGATCTGCCCGTTCGTGACACCCGCCCGCAAGAACAGGACGTTGGAGATCCGCATACGACTGGTCGGGCACGTGCCGAGCCCTGAGCTCGTCGAGGAGATCGCGCGAAGCAGCCTGCGTGAGTATGCGCTGACCTTCTGGCAGGGCAGGAATCCCATGCTCCAGACCATGGTGGTCGTCCTTCCTGATCTCCGCAGCGAGGACACGGGACTGCTCGACCAGGCCCAGGCGCGCGTGAAGGACGAGTACGTGGCGCAGGGCCTCATGATCGGCCAATTCCACGAGAACTGCGACGTGACGGCGGCGCGGAACCCCCGGTTCGTGGTGAGCAAGGCGCCGGTGCCCGTCCTCGCGATCCGCGCCATCGCCCTGCACGACGTCTTCTTCCTGTCCGACCGGCCGCACTGGTTCCAGAAGTACCGAGAGAAGTTCGGCAAGTTCTTCGGGCCGCAGTCCACGGTGATGGATCCGCTCCTGATCGAGCGTTACCGGGAGAGCGAGCAGGCCTACGGTTTCTCGTCCTAGGGCCGCCGGAAGCGGTGTCCTTCACCAGGGTTTCGGCCGGACGGTTCGCCGTCCGGCCGAAACGCCGTTCCGGGGCCGTCCGTCAGCCTCCGGCCCGGGCCACCGCGGCCTCGACGCCGTCCAGCAGGACCTCGAGCCCGGCGTCGAAGGCCTTCTTCGCCTCACCCTCCAGATAGGGCGCGGACTCGTCCGCGAGCTGTGCCGGGACGGTGTCCGGTGCGCTCTCCAGCCACGTGACCATCGGGTAGCTCTCGGCGAAGTCGGGGGCGACTTCCTGCAGCAGCGCCGCGCGGGTCGACCACCACTCGGTGTCCGCGACGCCGGTCTCCGAGGCGGCCTGACGCGCCTCGGCAGCGGTGCGCGCCGCCCCGCGTACGAGATGGAAGAGCGTGCCGACGATACGTCGCAGCCCCTGCGCCGGAAGGCGGGTGGCGCGCAGGATTCCCACCACGGTCTCCAGGGCCGCGTACTCATGGGGGCCGAGCGCGGGCCTGGCCTGTGAGACCTGCAGCACCCAGGGATGGCGCAAGTAGAACGCCCAGGTGTCGCCGGCCCACCGCGTGGTGGCGGCCCGCCAGCCCTCGTCCGTGGCGTAGGTGGTGGGCAGTTCCGCGAGCGCCCGGTCGTGCATCAGATCGATCAGCTCGGTCTTGTTCGGTACGTAGGTGTAGAGGGCCATCGCGGTCCTGCCCAGCCGTTCCCCTACCGCCCGCATGGACAGTGCGGCCATCCCCTGCTCATCGGCGACCTCGATCGCCGCGTCCACGATCGCGTCCACACTCAGCGCGGGCTTGGGTCCCCGGGGACGCGGCGTGGGGGAGCCGGCGGCCCGCCACAACAGGGCCAGGGTCCGGCCCGCATCACCCTGACCGGCGAAGACGACCCCCACTTGCAACTCCTTACAGCATAAAGTAACGTGTCTCGGGTAACTCTTTACGGCGTAAGGATATCAGGATGGAACTTCCCGTCTCCCTCATCACGGTCACCGCCGTGCAGCGCCTCACGCCTGGTATGGCCCGGGTGACCTTCCGCGCCGACACCTTGCCCGAATCCGTCGGTGCCACGCCCGACCAGCAGGTCAAGCTCTGCTTCGCGCGGGCCGGGCAGGAGCGGCCACTGCTCCCCGATCCGGCCGCGAACGGCGACTCCATGCGCTGGTACCAGGCGTTCCTTGCCATTCCCGAGGACGCGCGGCCGGTGATGCGCAGCTACACGATCCGTGCCCGCCGTGACGACCGTGTCGACATCGACTTCGTCCTCCACGGCGACGCCGGGCCGGCCACGCGCTGGGCGTCCTCCGCGGAGCCCGGTGACGTCATCGGCATGGTCGGGCCCTCTGCCGACTACGCACGCCCCCTCGGCGAGGCCGATCTGCTGCTGCTCGTCGGCGACGAGACGGCACTGCCCGCCATCGGCACGATCGTCGAGTCGCTGCCCGCACATGCCCGCGCCGTCGCCTACATCGAGGTCACGGACAAGTCCGAGGAACAGCGCTTCGACACGCGCGCCGACGTCACCCTGCACTACCTGCACCGTGGAGATGTCTCTCCCGGGAAGAGTCGGGCCCTTGTGGATGCCGTGCGCCGGGCGGAACTGCCCGCGGGATCCGTCTTCGCCTGGCTCGCGGGCGAGTCGGGCACCGTACGGGCCCTGCGCCGCCTCCTTGTGGCCGAGCGCGGCATGGACAAGGGGTCCATCGACTTCTCCGGCTACTGGCGCCTCAAACTCACCCAGGACGACGCCCCCACCGAGGAGGACATCGCCGAGGCCCAGGAGCGGCTCGCCCAGGCGCAGGCCGAGGGCGGCGGCACCGCCTGGACGTGACGGCGGCCGCATGCCGGAGCCTCGGCATGACCGGCCGGGGCCGGCGGACCCCCGCCGCCGGCCCCGGCCACCCACACCAGGGAGGGAAACCACGATGATCACAGCGCGCGGTCTCGGCAGGAGTTCCACTGCCCGGGGCCGCACCGTGGAAGCCGTCAAAGGAGTGGACATCGACGTGGCCGACGGCGAACCCGTCGGCCTCCGCGGCCCCGAAGGAGCCGACAGCGCCACCACCCTGGTGCCTCACGACCGGACAGGCGACGGTGGGCGGTCACGACCTGCTGAACGACCCGGTCGGCGTGCGGTGCCGTATCGACCACGTCGCCCGGTCCGGCACCACCCTCCCCGGCGTGCGAACCGACCACCGGCCTCCACCCTCGGAACCGCGCCAACCTGCGGGACCTCGTGCGCCAGCTGCGCGACACCGAGAAGACCACCGTTTTCCTGACGACGCACCACCTGGACGAGGCGGAGGCCCTGTGCGATCGCATCCAGGCGATCGGCCACGGTGCGATCGTCGCCGAGGGCACCCCCGACGCGCTCGCCCTGGCGTCCGTCTCCTACGGACCGGAACTCGCGCTCAGGAGTGAGACAGCGTTCCAGCCTCCTGCTCAACGCGGTGCTCCTGCCGCTGTACCTGCTGTCCGGGTCCTCATCCCGGTCACCGAACAGCTCGCCCCGGGCCGGCTCCACACCCTCGCTGCTTCAACCCGCCGACCTACGTCCTCCATGCCGAACGCGCCGCGTTCCGGGGTGATGTGGGGTCCGACGTCCTGGTCATCGATGGCGGACTGCTGGTCGTCGGAACTGCACTCGCTGCTCCGGGGGCGCGCATCTTCCAGAGGGTGAACGCCCGAGGCACGGGCGCCGGGTATGCCGGTGCCTCCCGTTCCACGGTCTGCGGTCGAGCGGGCCGCTTGCACGACCGTGTCCGGCCCCGCTCGCATCTGCCGGCCGCTCATCCGAGAAGGAGTTCCATGTTCGGCATGATCGGGCGTTCGTCCGTCAGGCATCCATGGCTGACGATCACCGCCTGGGTGGTCGCCGCGGTCGCCCTGACCTCGCTTGCCCCCCAGCTCACATCCACCGCCAACCAGGCCGATTTCCTTCCGTCGCACTACGAGTCTGTACGCGCCCAGGACCTGCAGGAGCGCGCGTTCCCGCAGCAGGAACAGCCCGCCTCCGTCGCGGTCTTCCGCCGCACGGACAACGCCGTCCTGACCGAGGCCGACAGGAAGGACGTGGCCGACGTGGCCGCCGCACTCCAGGCGGCGGGCATCGAGCGGATCGAGAAGGTGGAAACAGGCCCCCAGGCCGTATCCCCCAACGGCAAGGTGGCGCTGGCGAGCATCCTCGCCACCACCGAGGACCCGTACGACACCGAACTGATCGACGCGATCGGTGAACTGCGCGAGCGCGCGGCCCCGTTGCTGGAAAACACCGCTCTGACGATGGGCATCACCGGTCAGGCCGCGATGGCCCTGGACACCCGGGAGGCGTCCGGAGACACCGATGCCCTCGTCATGATGGCCACGCTGGTACTGATCGTCGTACTGCTCCTGGTCATCTTCCGCAGTCCGCTCATCGCGATTTTGCCGGTGCTGATCATCTCCGTGGTCTTCATGGTCGCCGGCGGCCTCATCGCCACCGCGGCCGAACTCGGTGGACTCGAGGCCGACGCGTCGATCAGCTCCATCCTCATCGTCGTTCTCTTCGGCGTCGGCACCGACTACATCCTGTTCCTGCTGTTCCGGTACCGCGAACTGCTCCGAGCGGGCGACGAACCGAAGCCGGCCATGGTGGCGGCCGTGACGCGGGTGGGGGAGACCATCGCTTCCGCCGCGGCGGCCGTGATCGTCGCCTTCCTCGCCCTGCTGCTCTCGAGCCTCGGGATGCTGCGGGCGATGGGGCCCGCCCTCGCCATCTCGGTCGCCGTGACCCTGGTCGCCGCGCTCACGCTGGTGCCCGCGGTGTTCTCTCTGCTCGGCACGAAGGCGTTCTGGCCGTCGAAGGCATGGCGCAAGGAGCCGGTGAACCGCCTGCCCAGGGCGACCGCCTCACTCGTCGCCGGCCGTCCGCGCCTGGTCGCCGGGGTGTCGGGCGGTGTCCTGGCCGTGCTCGCCGCCGGGGTGTTCGCCTTCAACCCGGTGTTCGACAGCGGCAGTTCCCTGCCCAGGGAGCTGGAGTCCGTGCAGGCGTCGGAGGATCTGCGGCGCGGGTTCGCCGCCGGCCAGACCGACCCGGTGTGGGTACTTGTCGAGAACCCTTCCGGCGGTGCACTCGACACCGCCGGACTCGCCGATTACGGGAAGAAGCTGGCCGCCGTGGACGGCGTGGCCGAGGCGGCGCCCGCAGTGCCCGGTTCGTCCGGGAGCGTCGCCCAGATCGCGGTCGTCCTCGAACAGAAGCCGACCAGCGAGAAGGCCATCGATGTCGTCGCGGGCGATCTGAGGGACACCGCGCACGACCAGGCCCCCGCCAGGACCCGGGCCCTGGTCGGAGGCACCACCGGCGTACTGGCCGATATCCAGGACGCGGTCGCACGTGACTACTCCCTGGTGTTCCCGGCCGCGGGCCTGGCCATCATGATCATTCTGGGACTGCTGCTGCGCAGTGCCGTCGCTCCCTGGTACCTGATGCTCACCGTCGGCCTCGGCTTCGCCGCGGCGCTCGGCTCCACCGTCTGGCTGTTCCAGAGCATCCGGGGTGAGGACGGACTGCTGTTCACCCTGCCAGTGATCATCTACCTCTTCGTGGTGGCCATCGGCACCGACTACAACATCCTGATGGTGGCCCGGCTGCGTGAGGAGATCGCGAGCGGCCAGGACGGCCGCGCCGCTGTCCGGCGCGCAGTGGAGCACTCGGCGCCCACGATCGCCGCCGCCGCAGTCATTCTCGCCGGTACCTTCGGAGTGCTCCTGCTGGCCGAGAACACGATGCTCCAGCAGATGGGCTTCGCCGTGGCTTTCGGAATCCTGCTCACCGCCTTCGTGATGGCCCTGCCTCTTGTGCCGGCACTGACCACGCTGCTGGGCGACCGCGTCTGGTGGCCGGGGCGCGTCGTCCCCGCCGCCTCGAAGGGCGAACCCGCCGTACCGGGCGAGCGTGGGGCGGAGCAGCATCGGAGCGGCACGCCCGCGTCCGGGTAGGCCCCCTGGCGTGAGCCGGAGCGGCCCTCGCCGAGCTCCTCGTCGGTGTCCAGGAGCAAGGCGACCGCCGCGTCGAGCAGTTCAGCACTGTGACGAAGCCGCCTGACGGTGCACGCGTCCACGTCAGGCGCGCTCTTCTTTGCCTCCACTGTCGGGGTCACGTTCGATTGGGGGCAAGGGCTCGAGGCCGGGACGGCCGGCCGTTCCTCCCGCCCGCACCACAGTCCCGCCTACACCGACCCGGACCCGCACCATCGGTGTGCCGTGTTCACCGGTTCGCGGCGCGCAGTTCCGGCCCGGCGATGGTCAGATCGCCGCCGAACTGACCGGCCAGTGAAACGGTCACGTCCTCGAACGCGACGGTTCGCCTGGACCCTCCCGGGTGAGAGAGCCACCGCGGGAGGGAGTCGGGGGTGATCGTGACGCTGAGGACCGCGGGGAGTGGCACGCCGCCCAGGCCGGTGAGCGAGCCGGACAGCCTCTCGGTGTAGAGCGTCACCATGTTCCTGCCCCTGATCGTGGACGTCGTCGCGGGCCTGGCTCGCAGGCGTACCCCGGCGGTGCCGCCGGTCGTCAGGTCGAGGCCGGCGATGTCCATCACCCGTGCGGTGAACTTCAGAACCCGCTCGGGCCCGGCCGGGGTCCGCACGGTCACCACGGCGTGGGAAACGCCCCCGTGGAGGACGAGTTTGTCTGCTCGCAGAACCCAGGGGCCGTTGCCGACCGGGGCCGGTGGCCGGCCGGTCGGGGCATTGCCGGCCGCGTCGAGCGCGTGGATGCCGCCGGAGGAGACGAGCGCGGCCGAAGCCGCCGACGCGCCGAGGAGCGCCGTCGGCAGCGCCGTCAGGGCCAGTGTCCTGGCGAGTGACCACCGCAACCGGTCGAGTACGCCGCTCAGGTCGTCACCTCTCACCCTGGCTCTCGCTCACCGGAACGGCTGCGGAAGCGTGGTCGGCCGCGGACAAAGACTCGGCCGTGTCCGGCGGGACCCAGGCGCAGGCGAGGGAGCCGCCGACGAGGCCGCAGAGCAGGCCGAGAAGCATCCCTCCGAAGTTGACCATGGGGAAGGAGGCGAGGGCGAGCAACATGGCCGCGATACCGGCGAACACGCGCACGTGCTGCTGCAACCAGAGGGTGATGCCGAGGACGACCAACAGGATCCCGATGATCAGCGATCCTGCGCCTCCTGTGGTGGACAGCGCGAGAGGGAGACCTCCGGGACTGAGGCCGACGTAGGGGAAGTAGATGATGGGCACTCCCGCCGCGAGGGTGAACAGCCCGGCCCAGAAGGGGCGTGCACCACGCCATGCCCTGAATCCCGGTCGGGCACGGGCGAGCGCTACGCGCAGTTCCGGGCGGCTGCGAAGAAGAAGCTTGTGGATCACGTGCGTCTTCCGTGTGAGAGGCAGGCGGAGGGTGGGGCCGGCCGGTACCCGACGGGCGGGTGCCGGGTCATGCGGTCAGAAACACTCGTCCCGGCCCTTCACGAGACGCACATTGAGACCGGGGACATTGAGTGTGGCAGCCGAGACGGCGACTGCGGTGACACGCACGTCGGTGAGAGTGGCCGATGCGGCCTGTTGTGCGATGCCGTTGGGATCGAAGAACCGCGAGTCCCTGTCATCGGGATTGATCTTGCCCTTGGTGAGCGAGCCGGCCGCGACACCGATTTCGAGATCATCGAGGGATGCCTGACCCGCTGCCAAGGAGGTCCCATCGATGAACATGTCCTTCGCCTCGGCCCGGGCGCCGTCACCCGTGAGCCTCAGCGTGTAGGTGCCGAGGACCGGGATCGGGACCACGACGGACTGGCACAGGCCGTCGATCTTCGCATGCCGCAGCCCTGTGACCACGACCGGCACAGGGGCACCCTGGCGGGGCACATCCACCATGCCGTAGATGCTCAGGCCCCGCACGGTCAGCGAGTCGGCGCCGACCTGGAAACGCTGGCCGGAGATGAAGAACGAAGCGGCCAGCGCTCCTTGCGCCATGGCGAGACCGAGAGCCGCGGCGGCCGTGACGCCCGGGACCAGGACCAGGGCGAAGCGCTTCCAGCGTGTCCTGCCGACGCCGTATGGCATTCCGTCTCCTCTGGTCGTGATACGGGCATGCCGGAGCCAGACAGGGGAAGGCGATGTCCCAGTATGTGGTGATGGATCCTAGGGTGCTGTGGCCGGAGGCTGTCGGCACATCAGGCAGCGCAGACGGGTGAGAAGCTCCCGCACGGCTCGGTGTGACCCGCGGTGTGCGCCCGGTGGGATGTCCCTGCCCGTGCCCTGCCTCTCACCTCTCCACCGGGGCCGAGCCGCCGGCGGTCGTTCGAAACACACCGTGAAGCAGCAGGGACGCGGCCGAGGCCGCCGCAGAAGGCATTGCCGGGGCAAGCCGCCTTTCCGTACCGCCGCCTTTCCCGAGGGGGATCATCTGCTGAACCTGCCCGTCCGTCGCGGAGGTGGAGGAGCCGGCTCCACCTCCGCGCCACCCGGCTAGAAGTTGCCGTAATTGACCTGCCAGGTGGGCAGGCCCATGCGGCGCCACACCGCCACGACGCGGTCGCGGTCGTCGAGGGAGACGCGTACCGCGAAACGGTCGCGGACGTGCCGGTCGAACAGTTCGGCCTTCACGACATCGTCGCGGCGGCCGTCGCCGGCTGCGCGCATCCACAACTCGTCGTAGGGGACCTCGTACCGGCGCAGCCATGCCTCCGTCTTGTCCCGGTGCTCCTCGCCGCGGCCCGAGAGCAGGACGATGACATCGCCGTCGGCACGCCGGAAGGAGCGCAGTGCACCGCGCACCGACGCGTTGAGCAGGTCCTCGTCACAGCGGGTGAAGTCGTAGGGGCCGCGGTCGCCCCTGATGGCGAGGGTGCCGTCGATGTCGCACATCACCGCAGAGGGCAGCGTCGGGTCGGCGGCGTACGGCTCCACCGACGGTTCGTCGTTCAGCCACGCCTCGGTGAGCCGCCAGCCGCCCTGCCGCGCTTTCGCGTGCTTGTCGGCCAGGAGCCGGATGATCTCCTCGCCGACAGCCCTGTCCCGCCCGGCATCGCGCCGTATGCACTCCTCGAGCTGCACATCGGTGAAGTCGTGCACGACGAAGGACGCCTGGCCGGCCACCGCGGCCTTCAGACGCTTGGGGATGTGCGGTGTCAGGTGGGTGTTGTCCACGACGACGTCGAACCCGCCGTCGACCGCCGCCCGCACCGCGGCGTCCTGGATCGCCAGCACGGTCTGTTCGTGCGCGTGCGACCGGCCACGCCCGGGTGCCGGGACGTCGAGCATCGCCCGCAGGTCGTCGAGGTTCACCCGGCGCATCCGGCCGTCGGACTCAGCCTGCAACGTGCGCGCGGCCGTCGTCTTCCCCGAGGCCGGGAGCCCTGTCATGACGTGTACTACGGGCACGGTCAGTTCTCCTCGTCGGTCAGATACGGGTCGGGCGCCTCCGGCCGGACGGAACGGTACGTCACGAGCTCCGTCGGGCGCCCGTCCAGGCGCAGGAACATGGCAGGGCGAACGGCGGCGTCCGGCAGCGCCTTCGCGGCGCGGGCGAAAGCGCCCCGGTCGTCCGCGAGATGGGCCAGGGACCGGTACGCCTCGTCGATCGCACGCTCGCGGGCGGTCACGTCCTCCTCGATCCGCCTGATCACCCCGCGTACCCAGGCGTCGAACTCGTCGGGTACCTGCTCCAGCAGCGCGTCGAGCGGCTTGCCGCCCGAGGCCTCGATGTCCGCCGCCGAGCAGCCCAGGGCCTGGGCGACCTGCTTGACGGGCAGGCCGGTGAACCGCTGGACCCCGTGGCTGCGCCAGATGTCCCGTTCGGTGACGCCGGTGAGCACCTTGTGGAGCCGTACGTACTCGGAAAGCTTGGCCTTGGCCCGTACACCCGAGGCGAAGCGCAGCACGAAGCCCTCCGCCTCGGTGCCCGTGGCATCCTGGCCGCCCGGCAGCCGGTTGGACTCGGCCAGGGCGAGCAGTTCGGCGAGCGGCATGGCGGGCCAGACGGTGACGACCGAGCCGATGCCCTTCCAGCAGGGCGCCGCGTCGGCCAGCGGTATCTCCGTGCCGTCCTTGGCGAAGGCGGCGAGGAGCACGAGGTCACGGCGGTCGCCGTAGTTGACGACGATCCGATTCTGCGGGTACAGAATCTCGGCGAGGTAGGTCGCTCCGGGAACCAGGGCGGAGGTGTTCTTGCCGTCCAGCAGACGCTGAGCCCAGGTGGCCTGGGTACTGATGAACGACCCCTTGGACGCGACGTGCCACCGGCCCCCGTAGTGGAAGATCACCGCCAGGCTGCCGTCGACCTTGTCGTACACCTCGAACGACTCGTCCGGGAGGGCGGGCGCGTACGGCTGACCGGCCTCGTGCTCGCCGACGTTGAAGAACTTCGGCAGTGGAAGCGCTACGATCTCGCCCGTGGCGTCGTCGGCGACCAGACCGCGGCAGCGCGTGGTCACCCGGTTCCACACCCGCTCGTACTGGCATGTCCTCGTGTACGTGTAGATGGACAGCGGCAGCTCGGGGTGCGGCTTGCGGGTCACGTGCCCCGCGTCCAGCGCCGCCGCCAACTCCTGAGGCGGCAGCAGATCATGGAGAGTCAGGAATGCCTGGCTCATGTGTTCCTCCCGTTGGTGGACCTTGATTGTCAGGCGCGGGAGGCTTCGGCGAGTACCGATTTTCCAGGGGTCGGACGTACAGAGACGCGGGTCACAGCCGTCCCTGTGCGCCAGGTTGTGGCTGTCCACCGCAGCCGGCCCTTCGCGCACCGGAAGGCCCGGCACCGGAAGGCCCGGCACCGGAAGGCCCGGCACCGGGTGACCCGCCGGAACAGAAGGTGTTTGCCGGGCTGTTGCTCGCCGACGTGGCGGCCGATCGGTGGCAGGTCGGCGATCGCGGCCCGAGCGCCTCGCGACCCGGCGAAGGCCATCCTGTCCGCCGGGTTCGCCGGGACGTCACGGGGCTCGGTCACCGCGGCACCGGCGACCTGGGGCTTATCGCCCGTGCCACCACCTCGCCAGGGAATTCCACCAGCGCTGCCGGGTCATGTTCGCGGGCCCGGGCTCCTCCCCCGCCGTGGAGGCCGGCGCCGGGGGGATCGATGACGACAGGTCCGGGTTCGCGTTCCGTCCGGCGCCTCCAGGAGGCCGGCCGGTGGGGCTGATCGGCGGGAAGCGGACGGGAAGGGCGGTCAGAGCCCGGTGGAAGGGACCCTGCCGCCACTCCAACTCGTCGTCGGAAACTTCCAGTTCAATGTCGGGAAGCCGGTCGAGGAGCTTTTCCAGGGCCACCGCGGCGATCAACCGGGCGGGGCTCTTCGCGGGACAGGTGTGCGGGCCCGCGCTCCATGCGAGGTGCGCGCGGTTGCCGGTCCGGCGGTCGCCGACGAGGGAGGGGTCGTTGTTCGTGGCGGCCAGGCTGATCAGAATGGGCTCGCCTTCGCATACGAGAGTTCCGTCGAGCTCCAGGTCATGGAGGGGATAGTGAATGGCGTAGTTGGCCAGCGGGGGGTCGGTCCACAGCACCTCGTCGATGGCGTCCTCGACGGGCATGCTGCCTCCTGCGAGATCACCGGCGAACCGGTCGTCGGACAGCAGCAGCCGCAGCCCGTTGCAGATCAGGTTCTGCTGGGGCTCGGTGCCTGCGCCCATGAGGACGACCAGCTGATGCATCATCTCCTCGTCGGTGAGCCCGGCGGGGTGGGCCATCAGCCAGGACGTCACATCCGGCCCCGGCTGTTCCCGCTTGAGTGCGACCAGCTCGGCGACGCCCTCGGTCAGCACCGCGTTCGCCTTCTCGGAGTCGGCGTTGGCGTCGAAGATCCCGGACATGCCCTCGACCAGCTTGTCCCCGATGTCGGGCGGGCAACCGAAGAGCTGGTTGAAGACCAGCAGGGGCAGGACGGCACCGTACTCGTTGAGCAGATCCGCGCGCGCCTTGGGCCCGATCCGGTCGATGAGGGTGTCGGCGCTGTGCTCCACGTAGCCCCTGAGCGCGTCGGGGTCCACGTGGCCGAGGCTGTCGGTGATGGCGCCGCGCAGCCGGCTGTGCTCGTCCCCGTCGGCCCACAGGGCGTTCGGCCGGTACATCATCATGGGCACGACCGGGCTGTCCGCCGGCACCGTCCCGTCGGCGAGAGCCCGCCATCGGCGCGGGTCCTTGGAGAAGCGCTCCGGACTGCGCAGCACCTCCAGAGCGGTCTGGTAGCCGGTGACCAGCCAGGTGCGTACACCGGGTGCTATGTCCACGGGCGCGACGGAGCCGTGTGCGCGCAGTCGGCTGTACGAGGCCATGGGGTCGGCGGCGAACTCCGGGCCGTACAGGTGCTCAACCGTAGGCGCGCCGGCGTGCGCCGGGCAGCCGGGAGGAGGTACCGCGTCACGCGCGGACCGGGGCGTCGTCATCCTTGCTCCTGAGGGGTGCGGGTCTGGAGATACTCGATGAGGGAGATCAGCACTTTGGCGGAGGACGTGGGTTCCCGCGCGTCGCATGTGACCAGGGGGGTTTCCGGGAGCAGGTCGAGAGCCTCGCGGATCTCCGCCTCGGGGAAGGGCGGCGCGTTGTCGAACTGGTTGACGGCGACCGCGTACGGCATGCCGTGCTCTTCCAGCAGACCCATGACGTCGAAGGACTGGTCGAGCCTTCGGGTGTCCGTCAGCACCACTGCGCCGAGCGCTCCGTGCAGCATGTCCTTCCACAGCTGGGCGAAGCGCTTCTGCCCGGGGGCGCCGAAGAGGTACAGCACCAGGGACTCGCTGAGCGTGAGGCGTCCGAAGTCCATGGCCACGGTCGTCGTGGTCTTGTCGGGGGTCCCCGCAAGGTCGTCGACGAGTTCGCTCGCCTGCGTCATCGTTTCCTCGGTGCGCAGCGGCCGGATCTCGGAGAGCGTTCCGACGAAGGTGGTCTTGCCGACGGCAAAGTGGCCGACGACGAGGATCTTGACCGCGGTGGTGACCGTGTCCGCGACGTAGAGCGGGTCAGAAACGGGAGCGGAGCCCATTCAGCACCTCCTGCAGGAGTTGGGCGTCGGGCAGTTGTGCCTTGGGGACGGGAGGCCGTGCGATGACATGGCCGCTGTCGATGAGGTCGCTGAGCAGGACCTTGGTGACGCTCATCGGGAGAGTGAGGTGGCCGGCCACTTCGGCGACCGACAGCGCTCCTCCTCGGCACAGTTCCATGACACCGCGCTTCTCCGGGCTCAGCCCGTTCAGGGGACGGTTGTTCACAGCCGTCACCAGCGTCACGATGTCCAGCGTGTTGCGCGTCGGATGAGCGCGGCCCTCCGTGACGACGTAGGGCCGCACGAGTCCTTTGTCACGCCGGGGGCGTGGCGGGGTCATGCCGTACCTGAGTCGTCAGCCGTGCCGGGTGCGGAGTTCCGCCGCGGCGGACTGGTCAGCTCCTTGCCCAGCCGGTCGACCAGCTTGTGCATGCTGTAGGTGACGGCTTCCATGTCGACGTCCTGGCCGGCGGAGACCGCCAGATAGGCGCCCGCGCCGGCGGCCACCAGGAAGACGTACCCGTCGACGAACTCGACCAGTGTCTGCTGCCACGGCGACGTCTCCTGCGAGCAGAACTCGGCGGTACTACGACTGATCGACTGCAGTCCGGACAACGCCGCTGCCTGCCGTTCGGCCTCGTCACGCTTGATGCCCTGGGAGTGGGCACGGAGCATGCCGTCCGCGGAGAGCAGGATCGCGTGGCGGGCTTCCGGGACCTTGAGGACCTCGTCGAGCATCCATCCGAGTTCGTTGGTCATATGGCCGGTCATTCCTGGGCATTCCCTTCGCTGTCGGGGTAGGCATCGCGGCCGGAGCGGGTGCCGCGGGCGAACGCGCTCATGCGGGAGGCGGTCTCGGCCGCGGGGCGGACCAGCGAGGGATCGGAGGGGGTCGGGGCCGCGGGTTCGACGGCTTCTTCGTGCTGCGCCGTGCGCCGGCGGCGCTTGGGCAGGCCACCCACGGTGGACGACTGCGCTGCCTCCGCTTCGGGGAAGGCTGACGATTCGGCGGCCGGCCGGGGCAGGACAGGTGCCATGACGGAACCCGGTTGGTCTGCTGCGTCCCTGACGGCAGGGGCCTCGGGTGCGCCAAGGGGGACCGGCTTCGGGGCGTCCGGCGTGCTTGCCCCCTGCAGGGGGATCGGTGGGCCCGTGAAACGCACGCGGTTGATGAGCGTGTTGGGGAGGAAGAGCACGGCCCGCACACCGCCGTACGGGGACTGCGAGTCGACCGAGACGGTGAATCCGTACCGAGCGGCGAGTACGCCGATGAGGGCGAATCCGAACTGCGGCGGGTCGCTGAGCCGGTTGATGTCGATGTCCTCTTGGCCGGACAGGCGCCGCGCGGCCTCCTCGGTCTCGAGCGCCTCCATACCGACGCCGGCGTCGTCGACGACGATGCTGACGCCGTTGTGGGCGGGCTGAATGCCGACCTCGACCGTGGTGTTGGGCTGAGAGTGCCGCGCAGCGTTGTCCAGCAGCTCGGCAACCGCGAGGACGACCGGCTCGACGGCTCGGCTGACCACGTCCATGTCGACCCGGGACTGCACGTTGACGCGCCGGTAGTCCCGGATCCTCGACGTCGCACCGCGTACGACGTCGAGCAGGGGTGACGCGGCCCGCTGCCGTCCGGGCCATGAGCCGCAGAGCACGGCGATGGCCTGTGCTCTGCGGCCGAACTGCGCGTTGGCGTGGTCGATCTCGAGGAGGTCCTGAAGCACATGGGGGTCGTCGTGCCGGTCCTGCATGTCCGAGATCGACAGCTGCTGCTCGTTCGCCAGCGCCTGCAGGGCGCGCATCGCCGCCTTCAGGGTTGCCTTCGCCGCCCTGTCCGCCCGGGACTGCGCGGCCTCGGCGGCCGCGGTGAACTGCTCGACGATCCTCTGCAGGTTCTTGCCGTACGCCGTCTCTGCGAGGTCCGCGTCGAGCGGCCCAGGCGCGGGCGCGGTGCCGTACGACGCCTCGACCAGAGCAGGCAGCCGGACCTCGGCGAGGTGCCGGGCCTCCTCTTCACGGGCGAGCAGGCCGACTTCGTGGATCGTCAGTCGACGGCGCAGGGTGGCGGTGATCCGGTGCTGGCGTACCAGCAGCAGTCCGGCCGGCGTGAGCGCGGCAAGGCACCAGAACACCGCCTCCGGTATGTGTTGTGTCATCAGGTCCTCAAGAAGGGGGAGTGCGGCAGGCCCGAGGAAGAGAGGCAGGCAGAACCAGCTGTGAGGACCCATCGGATTTCGATCGGCCGGGGCCGGATGCGGCACCGTGGCGTTTGGTGATGCCAGGGAACACCCGCGTCCATCAGGGGGCGCTGGAGTGCCTGATCATCCTAGGTCGGACGGGAGGCTTCAAGCGCCTCGCGGCAACAAATAGAGTTCAACAAGGCGCTACCGTACGGTAGCTATCCGTTACGCCCGGTATGACGCAAACTCACGTGCCGCTTCGGCAGCGAGTCCGGGTGCCGCACCGAGAACGCTGCCCGGTCGAGCCGGCCGGTCCTCCACTCCGAGGCATGCTCCCGAACCGCATCGCCCGGCACTTCGCGACCCGCTCCACCGTCGCCCTGATGCGAGGAGCCGCCTACTGCGCAGTTGCAGACATCCGTCCCGGCCGTCACGTGGCTGCGAGCGGAGCAAGGCGCCCGCGATCGCGTCTGCCGGGGCGGCCGCGGCGTGCGGAGGCCGACCGTCTGGTTCCGGCAGCTCGGCACGGCACGGTTGTCCGGAGGGGGCCTGGGTGCACCCTGGTCACGGACAGGCCGCCCTGGCCCTGCGGCCTTGATGGCCGGTGAGTGCTCCGTTTCAGCCCGCGGTCAGCGGGTGCCCGAACTCGCCTCCGTGACGCCGAGGAAGATGCCACCCGGCGTGTTGAGGTCGTCGTTGTAGAGGTGGAACGCGCGGAGTGACCTGGCGACCTCTCGCTGGGAGATGAACGCGTCGCGATCCAGGTCCAGCCGCTGGAAGATGATCGCCGCGTCAGAGCCGGAAATCTCGCAGAAGGCCAGATACCGGGCGAACTCGTCCCTGCTGATCCGCTTGTCGCCGTCGACGTCCAGGACATTGAAGATGGACTGGGCAATGTCCTCCAGCAGGTGGGACGCATACGTGTCGTAACCCGCGGCGCGGTGCGCCGCGACGAACTCGTCCTGGGACAGACGGTCCTGCCCGGGGTTCGCCTGTGTCAGGAGACCCAGCCATTGCGCCCAGTACGCCTTCTCCAATGACCTGATCCTGGTGTCGCTCCCGGCCAACGCATAGCCGGTCATGTACTTGTGCACGATCCGCTGGTAGTCGCCCCAGGTGACAAAGCCGTCTTGGTCCGTGTCCAGCGCGGCGAAGAGCTGCCGGAGCCGACGAGTGATCGGATCGAACGTCGCCATGCGTTCCGTGTCCTTCCGGTAGAGCTGATTGACGTTGGTGCTTGCACACGGCTGTGTGCCGTGTCGAGGCCGGGGTCCGTACGGTGGTCCGCCACGGCCCGCAGGCGGTCGTTGGTGCCCGAGCCGCTCCGCGGCTCACCGTCCCCACGGGAGCGTGGAAACGTGCGAAACAGCGGAGTCGAGAGGAAGCCGGCGATGCCGGGCAGCGGGACGGCGATGAGGCTGGTCGCTGCCCGCTGCATGCTGTCCGCCTTCTCGAGAACGAACTTTGTCATGTCAGACGTCCATGGGCGGCCGGAGGTTCACCGCCGCCGGGTTCTCGGCTCCACGCGGCGGGGCCGGGCTCCCGGGACCGGAGTACGTTGCGGAACGGATGGAGTGGTGGTCCGCGGTCGGTCCGGGTGGCCGAGACCGAGGCGGCCCTCGCCCTGGGCGACATGGCGCTGTGCAGCCGGCTGTCCGGTGAGCCGGCGCCGTACGAGGGCACCTGGGCGGTGATCGCGGGAGCGGTAGCGGTCCGGGGTCCGGGCCGCGCTGGTTCGGCAACGTGACCTACCTCGCGCCCGGCAAGTACACGGTCAGCGGCGGCGACGGCACCGACCAGCAGTTCTTCACCGCCGAGGACACCAAGATCGTGGGCACCGGCGACATCTGCGGCGTGGAGGAAGGTCAGGCCACCATCCGATGCACCGAAGAGCAACTCGAGGCAGCCACCAAGGGCGATGGAGTGTCCGCCGAAGTCGTCGTCGTCAACGGCATCGCCACCACCATCACCGACGACCGCTGATCCCCGACGGGACAGGAGCGACGGCACACACTCCGCGCGAAGAGCTCCTTCGGAAACCGCCAAGTGGTCCGCGACCAACCACGTGGACGGGTACCTTCACAGGAACCCGGTGGGTCCGCACAGGTGCTGAACGACGGGCCCGGCAGGCCGCCGGAACCGGAGGCTCCGGAGCACCGCTAACCGGCACTGCTGGGGGAACGGCCGGGGGAACCGTGCGGGCCGAACGGCCGGCTCTGCGGGCCGCCTGCGCCGGAAGCGCTGCGGAGTCCTGTGAGCGGTGCGGCACAGGAGATGGTGGCGGGTCAGCCGGGGGAATGCCTCGGCCGAGGAAGGGCCACCTTGCGCACCTACGGGCGGTTGTGTCCAGAATTCGGCAGTACGCCGACCCCATCGCTCGGTCGGATGGGGCACCAGACCGTGAGGGGGAACTGTGTCGGCTGGCGAACAAGTCACCGCTGGAGGACTGCTGATCACGGAGTACGAGCGGGTCAAGGATGAGCAGCGCGCGCGTATCGGATTCCGCGACAACCTCCTGTACGCCACGCTCGCCGCCATGGCTGCGGTCATCGCGGCCGCTCTTCAGACGGACAGACGCGGCGAGTTGTTGCTGTTGCTGCCGCCGGTCTCGGTGGTGCTCGGGTGGACGTATCTGGTCAACGACGACAAGATCTCCGCCATAGGACGCTATGTGCGCGACGAACTGGGCCCGCGGCTTGCGGCCTTGACCGACGGCCGTAGCGACGTGTGCGTCTTCGGCTGGGAGGTGGCCCATCGCAGTGACCGCCGGCGGACCTCCCGTAAGTGGCTCCAGCTCGCCGTCGACCTCATCGCCTTCTGTCTGGCACCGGTGGCCGCTGTCGTCGTGTTCTGGACCGCCGGTCCGGTGAGGGCACCGCTGTTCGCCGTGTCCCTGGCCGAACTCGCGGCGATCGCCGTCCTGGGGTGGCAGATCGTGCTCTACGCCGACGTGAAAAGGTCACGCGCCGAGCCGCCTCTGACGTAACCCTCGGCGGACGGGCGGAGTGGACGGGCACGGTCGATGGGCGCGGTGAACGGGCGCGGTGGAAGTTCTCTACTCCCTTGCTGTCCCTCTTCGCCGTTCACGAGCGTCAGGATTGCGTACGCAGACGGTCAGGGGCCTTTCGATGTGACGCGACATCTGTTCGAAATTGACCGAGTGTGAGCTGAGCCACGATGCCGCTACAGTGGCGTGCCCTGGGTCGCGTTGACGGGTGTTGACAGGTACAGCGCCATGGGCCTGGTGCGGCCACTACCCGCACTGCCCTGCGGCCGCAGGCATGCCGGCGACCGAGGGCGACGGGGGACTTCGTGGCTGACGCGAACAGTCAGAGCGACACGGTGGTGGTGCTGACCGCCCTGGGGGTGGAGTACGAGGCTGTTCGGGCGCATCTGGTCGCCTTACGGACGCGAAGTCACCACGCGGGCACCTTGTTCGAGGTCGGGTGGCTGGACGGCACACCGTGTCAGGTGGCCCTGGCCGAGATCGGGGAGGGCAATCAGGCGGCGGCGGTGCTGACCGAGCGGGCCGTCCGGCTGTTCCGCCCGCGCGCGGTGGTCTTCGCGGGAGTGGCCGGGGCGCTCAAGGACGACATCCAGCTCGGTGACGTGGTGGTGGCTTCGCACGTCTACGCCTACCACGGCGGCAAGGAGGAGGACGGTCGGTTCCTGGCCCGGCCGCGGGTCTGGCCCATACGCCACGAAATGGAGCAACTGGCCAGGCACGTCTGCAGAAGAGGTTCGTGGACCGGGTTGCTGCCGCACTCCCCGGGGGAGCGGAGCCCCGCGGTCCATCTCAAACCCATCGCCGCCGGTGAGATCGTCCTCAACTCGGCCGACTCGCCGTTGAAGCGGCAGCTGCGGAGGCATTACCAGGACGCCGCCGCCATCGAGATGGAAAGCGCCGGCGTGGCTCACGCCGCGCACCTCAACGCAGCGCTGCCCGCCCTGATCGTCCGCGGTATCAGCGACAGGGCGGACGGACGGAAGTACGACGCCGACGCCGAGGGCTGGCAGGCCGTCGCGGCCAGGAACGCCGCCGCTCTCGCCTTCACCGCCATTCGCGAACTCTTCGTGGGTGGCGAGCGGCCGCCCGTGGAGGACCCGCCCGCCCGCAGCGGGGCCCCGTCCGTCGTCTTCGTGTCCGCCCCCGCGTCCCCGCCGCCGGAGATCGACGTATGGAGCGGCGGCGAGGAGATCGAGGTCCCCGATGGGCTTTACCTGCTTCACGAGGACTACTTGGAGGAGCTCCCCTCCTGCGACCACTCTGTGATTCACCGTCAGGCACTGGCGCGCCGGCTCGACCCCACAGAGCAGTCGGCCTCCCGGTACGTCTGGCTCCGTCAGATCGAGGCCCGACGTGACACCCCCGAAGCGCGGGCGGCGAAGCGAGCACTGGCCGATGAACACGAGCTGCTCGCGCGTCTGCGGCAGCGGGTCGGCGGCCTTCCCGGAACCGGCTCGTTCACCTCGCACGGTCGCACCGACGTGCTCGCTCTCGGATGGCCGGTGTCACCGGCCACCGGCGCACCGTGTCAGACCCTCCACGCCGCCCTCGGCCGAGAGGGTGAGCCTGTTGACCCATGGCGGCAGCACCGCCTGCTCACGGGTCTCGCCAGGCTGTGTGGCACCTTGGCCGCGTTGCACGACGACGGGGTCACCCATCGGTGTCTCGGCCTGTCCGCGGTCATCGCCCACGACGACGGCCGCCTCGTGCTGCGTGACCTCGGACTGGCCACCCGCCCTGTGCGCCCCGGGGAAGGCCCCGCCGAATACCAGGCGCCCGAGCAGCGGCGGCGGGCCTCGCGCGGCCGCCCCGGAGCCTGGACCGATGTCTACCAGCTCGGCGCGGTGGCCTACCGCCTCATCACCGGACACCTGCCTCTCCCCGGCACGCCGCTGCCCCTGCGCGCCCACGTGCCGGACGTGCCGGAGCCCGTCGATCGCGCGATATGCGCGGCCCTGGCACCGGACCCCGCCGGGAGACCTGCCGCCCGCGCGTTCGGGGCCGCGTTGCGCAGCGCGCGCGACGACCTTCCCCGAGGAGTCTGAATGTGGTTCCGCACCGTCGATCTGCCGGGGCCGATCATCCTCGTCCCTGGTGCGTCCCTCGAGGGCCACTTGCGTCAGAAGGCCCAGGATCACCCGGGCCTGCCGACCGATCCCCTGCGGCTGGCATCGGATCTGAAGCACCGTGTCGACGGGGCGCCGGCGACCTTCAGCGAGCCCCGGCGCGCCGGCGGGGACTGGAGCCTGCTGGTCCACGGCGGGACCTACCTCGTACGCCTGTTCCTCTCCAAACGGCACCAGGGCAGCTACATGATCGCCACGGTCGACCCGCTCAGGATGCGCGACCACCACCGGCTCTCCCGGGGCTGCCTGCTGCTGCGGCCCACCGACTGGCAGGTGTGCTACGACCTCCGCGAGGTCCCGCAGGGCTCCGACGCGTACTGGCCCCGGCTGATCCAGGAATGGCAGCGAATCGGTGACAGGCGTGCCACGGAGCGCGGCGCGCCTGCGCTGACGGCCGAGCAGACTGAATTCCTCGACACGGTCGACCAGCTGATCGACGCCTCCGAGACGATCACCACAGAGGCGGCCAGATCGAGTGAGCCCTTCCCTTACCGTTCGGTCGGATCCACGGGCGGGCAGCGCCACGGCACGCGAGCGGTCTACGAGTTCCGACTCGCCGGACCGCGCAGACCCGAGGAGGGCGCGTTCGTCAGGATCCGGGGGAGGGCCGAGTACCGGGGGCAGGTGACCCGGGCCGCGGGTGCCTCGGCCACGGTCCGCTTCGATCAGCCGGTCGACTGGGCCCACATCGACCAACAGGGCGAACTGGAGATCATCCCCAACAGCGTTGTGTACGGCAGGCAGCGGGAGGCGGTCGCCCTGTTGCGGGCGCGGCAGGCACACGGCACCGGGCTCCTCCCTGCGCTCGTCGACCACCAGGTGCGCCGTATCCGGCCGGTGTCCGACGCGCCGACCGAGGAGCTCGACGACGACCAGCTCACCGCGTTCCGCAAGGCCTTGGCCGTCGAGGACATGCTGCTGGTGCTCGGACCACCGGGCACCGGAAAGACCCGGACGATCAGCCAGATCGCAGGCGGTGTGGCAGCCGCGGGCCTGCCGCACCCCGTCCTGGTCACCTCGCACACCAACCGCGCCGTCGACAACGTCCTCTCCAGGCTCCCTCGCGACCTGGTGGTGGTCAGGGTCGGGAACGAGGACAGGACCACGGCAGAAGGCCGACCATTCCTGATGGAGCGTCAAGCCGTCGACCTGCGGAGGGAGATCCTCCGGGACACAGGACCCCGGAAGCGCGGGTACGCCGGTGTCGGCAACGCCCGGCGGTGGGCGGGGGATCTGGGCCACCGACTCGAACGGCTGGGCGTCCTCGCGGCCGACGCGTCGCGGTTCCGTGACGAGCTGGTGGTGGCACGGCGCGCCGTCGGCGGACCGGCGCAGATCCGCGTGGACGAGCTCAACTGCGAGCGCCTGCGCACGGAGCGCGCCCTGAGCCGCAGCCGGAAACGGATCCGACGCCTCACCCGCTTCCGCCACGCGGCGCGGCGGCGCACCGGCCGGCGGCTGATCGGTTTCCCCTTCCGGCTGCTGGCTCTGCTGTACGACCGGCGCCTGGGCGTGGCGCACGGAAAGGACGGGATCCTGCTCGATGCCGCGACACGGATCCGCGGCGAACTCGACAAGGCCGAGCGGGAACTCGACTCCGTCACCCGGAACGTCCCCGCCGTGCGGGCCGCGCGGAAGGCCACGGACGAGGTGGAGGGACGCGCTGCGGACTGCCGGTCCCAAGCGTGCACCGCCGCACGCTCCGCTCGCGAGGAACTGCCCGTCGGCGAAACGCCTCCGCCCGTACGCGAAACGGAACCGGAGACCTGCGACCGCGAGCTGGCCGAGCTGCACGACTGGTTGGCGCGGCGGCTGCCGCTGCTCGCCGCCCGGGGGAAGCTGCTCGGGGAATGGCATGACGCGGTGTCCGGAGCGACCGAGCAGCTCTACCCGGAACTGATCCGCTACGCCCACGTCATAGCCGCGACGTGCATCGGAACGGCTTCCCGGCCCGAACTGTCGGGTGTCGACTTCGAACTGGCCATCGTCGACGAGGCAGGGCAGATCGGCATGGCGGACGTGCTCGTGCCGCTCGTACGAGCACGCCGGGCCGTGCTCGTGGGCGACCATCAGCAGCTTCCTCCGTTCCTCGACTCCGAGGTGGAGGCGTGGGGAAAGAACGTCGGGGACGCCGCAGTCGTGAAGCTCCTGGCCGAGAGCGCGCTCGAAGGCCTGGTGCACAGGCTGCCGGAGACCCACGTCGTCCCGCTGACCAACCAGCGCCGTATGCCGTCGGTGATCGCCGACTTCATCTCCTCGTCGTTCTACGACGGCAAGCTGTACACCCGTGTGGAGCGCGGGCATCGCGACCCGTTGTTCCGCAGCCCGTTCGCCTTCGTCGACACCGCGCGCCTGCCCGCCGCCGAACGGTACGAGAAGAAGGCGGGGCGCGCGGACGAGTCCTGGGGACAACGGGGCTACACCAACCCGGCGGAGGCGAGGCTGCTCACCCAGCTCGCCGTCTTCTACCACCGCAACCACCGGGAATGGGCGGTCATCGTTCCGTACAGGGCACAGAAGATCGAGATCGCCGCGGCCCTGTCCCGGCTGATCGACCCGGAGCACGTGGACCTGAACGTGGGCACCGTCGACTCCTTCCAGGGCGGCGAACGGGACGTGATCCTCTACGGGTTCACCCGGAGCAACCGCGATGGTGGGGTCGGCTTCCTGAAGGAACTGCGCAGGGCGAACGTCGCGTTCACGCGGGTCAAGCACCAACTGGTACTGGTCGGCGACATGGACACCCTGACCGATGCCCGCGACACGGACTTCCGCGAACTGGCCCGCTCGCTGCGCGGCCACCTCGCCGAGCACGGTGACATCCGTCAGTACCAGGAGATCTGCAACCGCCTGGCGGCCCTCTCCGAAGGGAGAGGGTGCGAGTGAACAGCCGCGCGAGACTGATGCCCTACCCCAGGGAGCGCGCCCTGGAACACGCTGCGTACACCCTTGAGTTCGTGCCGACAAGGATCTACTCGGTCCTACTGCCCGTGTGGTGTGTCGAGGTGCGGGCGGAGGTCACCGAGGGAGAACCGTACGAGCTGATCGACCGCTTCCTCGAACGCGGTATCGCGGAAGCGGAGCTCGACACCGCCGACGAGCTCGCCTCGTTCTTCGCTCTCGATCCCTCCCTGGTACGCCAGGCGTTGCGGTTTCTCCACGCCATCGGCCACGTGAAGGAGTCGCGGGGGCGTATCGCCCTCACCGAGCTCGGCCACCGGTCCGTACGCGACAAGGTGCGCTATACGCACACCAGGCAGGACCGGCGCAAACTGTACTTCGACGCCTTCGCCTGCCGCCCGCTCACCCGCGCCCACTACGACGTCCGCAAAGTCACCTTCCTGTCCGGCGACACCGCCCAGGAGGCGCTGAACCGGCGTGACGGGCCTGCGCTGAACGTGCTGAGCGCCACCCGCTGCTTCCGCCGAGAAGCACTCTCGGAGCTGGCCCACAACCCCGACCGTGACCGTTACAACCTGCCGGAACGGATCGACAACCCGGAAAGCCTCCACGAGGACCACGTGTTCATGCCGACATACATCGTGCGCGCGGTGGCCCCCGGCGGAAAGGTCCGCCACCTCGTCTACACGCAGGCCGCCGACGAGGTCGACGACGGACTCACCGCCGCATGCGAGACCACGCCCGAGGTCTTCGGCACACTCGAAGCGGAAGAGGCGGACGCCGAACGCCAGGACTTCCAGGACAGAGCGGCCCGGTGGCTCAGCGCCAGGAACCTGGCCCGGTACCAGCCGAGCAGGGGTGAGCACGGCGCCTGGCGGGTCACGATCCCGGGCGCCGGCTTCGGTACGGGTCGCGGACTTCCCCTCACCAGGCTCGGTTCGTTCGTGGTGCTCGGTACGTCCTTCTTCCACGTCTGGTGCGCCGATGAAGACGTACGTCGCCGCGCCCTCGTCGAGCGGATCGACTCCTACCTCGGTGCACGGGCCCGCATCGACAGGGACGCCGTCGAGGCGCAGATCGCCCGGGTCTCGCACCAACTCGGCCTGGCGACGCTCCGTATCGGCGACCTGCGCCGGGATGCCGCCGGAGCGGGCAGACGGGCCCTGGCCGACCAGTTGGCCCGCCTGATGTGAACCGGCGCCGCTCCGAGGGCCCGGGGATTTCGGAAGCAGGTGCCGTGCGGCATGTTCCGCGTGCCGAGTCGAGGTATCGCGACGGGGCCATGGGGTCAATCCAGTGGCGTGCGGCTCAGCAGCGCAGGAGCGCACGGAATTATTGAGGGGCGCACGGAATTTTCAAATGCGCCCCCCTGATGCGAGTCGGAGCGGACGAAAAGAGTCAGGGAGACCCAGGTGACGAACAGGGGGCTGAACGGGCCGGCAGGCTGGTGTCAACATGGCGATTGCGGCGGCCGAGTCCTCTTGCCCGAGATCATCTCCCGCCGACTGAGGTGACTTTGTGCAGGTCAATCGATGCGATCGATGAGTGGCCAGGAAGGGATCAAGTGTTTTCTCCCGCCTGATCGGCGCGTTGCGGCCGACTCCGCGTCGCTGTCGATGCGGCCGTATGTGTGAATGATGTCGAACGCGCGTCCAGGTGGATGGCGTGGTGGGTGCGCCATTCCGGCATCGGCGTGTGCAATTCACGGCATGAATCTCAGAGATGTGGTCAGCGTCGGAAGCGGACGGGTCTACTCTCTACTCCACGGCATGAAAGTTTTCCAGTGGGGGACCGGTGTGTGCCGTGTCGTACGGGGGCGTCATGGGGCTGTTCGTTGAGGGTCGTCATTTCTTGGAGGCGCTGCTTCCGCGAGAATGCGGGGCTTTGCCGAAATCGTGTGCCGGGCGCGGATTTCCCCTCGCAGAGAACCTGCTCGAAGAGGACTTCCGCTCCACCTGCGTGTTGCCGGCTCCTCCTGACTGGGCTGTCGTGCCCATGGCCCCGGTGCGGGGCCCTCTCCGTTTGATTCCGGGACTGCACGGTCCAGGCCCGACGGTCTGCGGCCTGCAGGCCGTGGCAGATCGCACCAGTGATCATTAAGAACGACATGTGCGTTTCACGCGGCACGCGGATGCCGCGCAGTGCGCTGAGGGGCCTCTTGCGAGGTTGTGGGGAGTGGCAAGCGTGGAAGACGACGCGGGTTCGTCAGCGGTTCGGGCCGACGGCGCCTTGACAGGAGCGGTTGATCCGCCCACCTCGATCCAGGTCACCGGCGCTCGGCGCCCGGGCTCGACCGTGTTGCCCGGCCGGGTGCTCACTCGCGGCCTGGCTGTGCTCGGAAGTGCCTTACTGCTCACGGGACTTCTGTCCCCCGGGGCCGGAGCCACTTCCGACCACTCACCGCCCGCAGCACCGGCCGCCGCGTCCGACGACCCGATCAACTACGCCGTCGCGGTGGACGAGTCCGCCAGCCTCGCGCCCGGGGACATCGACCGCGAGAAGGACGCCGTCTCGGCGATCGCCGTCGGCGAGCCGTCACCGAAGTCGCGGATGGTGGTGTTCGGCTTCGCCAGCGCCGACACACCGAACCAGTCGCCCGTCGACGAGGTCTGCCCGGTCACGGAGCTGGACGTCGCCGGGCGGGAACGCATCGGCGAGTGTGCGTCCGAACTCCGCCGCCGCGAGCCGGACGAAGGCTCGGGTACCGACTTCATCTCCGCCGTGCGGCAGGGCGTGGCCCGGCTCACCGAGGCCCCCGGGCCCGCCGTCCCCCGGGTCCTGTTCCTGCTCACCGACGGCCGGCTCGATGTGAAGGACAGCTACACCTACCGGGATCTGGACGATGCCAGCCGGGACGACGCCGTGGAGAGGGACCTTCAGCAGGCACTGAAGCAGGCCGCAGAGGCGAAAGTGCAGATCTGGCCGCTCGGCTTCGGCTCGGACATCGACCGGGACGCGCTGCGCGGCCTCGCGGCCGGCGGCTACCAGGCCGGTTGCAAGGACATACCCGAGGCCAGACCGAAGGCCGCGGTGGTGTCGAAGGCCGAGGATGTCGGTGAGGCACTGGAGACCGCGTTCTCCGCCGCGCGCTGCCTCTACCGGGAGCCGGGTGACAGCGGACGCCCGCCGGCCGACCTCACGGTCCGTGTCTCGCCCCTGGCAACCGTGGGCACGATCGTGGTCTCCAAGCGGGACCCCGAGGTCACGGCCACCTACTACGACCCGAACGGCAAGAAGATCTCCACGGCGGATAGCGGGGACGACTCCACGTTCGAGTTCGCCGGGCGCAACCGGGCGGTGGAGTCGTTGCGCATCACCCGTCCGGTTCCCGGTGAGTGGCGGGTGCACCTCGACGCGCCCGAGGGCCACCGTGATCAGCTGGCCAGTATCAGCGTCCTGTGGCGAGGCGCCGTACGCTCGAGCATCTCGCTGGAGAAGCCGTCCCCGAGGGCAGGGCAGAAGACGGATGTCCATGTCCAGTTGCTGACCCGCGACAACGTCAAGCTCGACGAGCGAGATCTGCGGGGCATCTCCGTGGCCGGGAAACTGACCGGCGACGGCTTCCGACAGGTGGCCATCGAGCTCACGGACGGCGGCGAAGGCGCGGACAAGAGGGCGAACGACGGAGAGTTCTCCGGCACGGTGACCGTTCCGCGGAAGGCCACCGGCGCGCTGATGTTCTCCAGCACCGTGGCAGCGGTCGGCCTCAGTCCCGACAACCGGCCCTATCCGACCCGGATCGCCCCGGTGAACGTGAAGTTCGACGCCGTACTCGGCATACCGAGGGGCACCGTCCATCCCGGCGGACGGGTCCACGGCACCGTCGCGGTCAGCAACAGGGATTCCACCGAGCGCACCGTACGCCTCGCCCTCGCCGACACGGAGGGCACCGGGCTCAGCGTCAGCCCGGCGGAGGTGACGGTCCGGCCCGGTGCATCGCGCACCGTGGACGTCACCCTGAACGTGGGCAGCACTGCCGAACTCGGCATGCCCGTCAAGGAGGACGGTCTTGTCCTCGGGGGCAAGGTCATCGCCGCCGAGGACGACGCCGTGCTCGACGACGCCTCGCTCGACATCACCGTCACCCCGCGGCCCAGCGACATCGAGGTGCTCTGGAACAGGTGGTGGCCTGTGGTCATCATCGGCACCGCCCTGTTCGCCGTGCTGCTCGCTGTGCTGTTGTCCCGCCGCCGTCTTCGCCGGTGGCAGATCGCACCCGGAGGCCTGGTCCTGGAACTGCGCGACGCCGGCAACCGGACGGTTGCCGAGCACAAGGCCAAGACAGGCCGGGGCAACTGGTACGAGTTCGAACTCGTCGACGCCGCCACCGACAGCCCCCGGATCCAGCGCCGCCCCGGCGGGGGGTACGCGGTACGACGCAGTCCGGACGGAGGCGCGGTCGTACGCTCCCGCGGGCAGGCGGATCGGACGCTGCGCCACGGAGACTCCATGACCATCGCCGACGGGCTGACGCTGCACATCGCCGAAGGCAGCGGCCGCAGACCCGCGCGGCCGGGCCGGTACGGCATCTCGGCCCGCAAAGCAGGCTCCGGCCGTCCGGAACAGGGCAGCGGTCGGGCCGGGACAACACCGGGCGATCCGAGCGGAGTGACCGGCTCGTATCCGTCGGGCGTCCCCGGCGGCACGTACCACGAGGACCTCTGAGACCCGATCCCCGGCGGCGCGCCGCCGGTGCCCGAGCCCCGTCCTGTTCCCGGGGCCGTGGCCCGCACGCCGCGATCCCCCCGCTCACCTACCCGACCATCCGTGACCGGAAGCCCAACGGGCCCCGGTGAAGGGCGAAACCCATGAAGATCTTCCAGCCGATGCTCTTCGTCGGCCTGGGCGGCACCGGCGGGCTCGTCGGCTCCGAGCTCGAGCGACGGCTGCGCGCCGAGCTGTGCGGGCCCGACGGCACGGCGCTCAACAGGCTGGGCATACAGCTGCGCTACCAGCTCCCGGAGTGCCTTCAGTTCGTCTACGCGGACTTCAGCGAGTCGGAACTCGCCAGGCTCCCGCATCTGAGCGCCGACAACTCGTTGCGAGCCGCCTACAGCCGTACCTCACGTGCCACTCATGATCTGCTCCCCGACTTCGACAGTTCCCCCGAAGTCACCAGAATGCTGCGCGCGGTGATGCGGGACGAGGCCGCAGGCTGGCTGCCGCCGCGCGAGGGCGAGCCGAAGGTCACCCCTCTGCGCAACGGCGCCGGACAACTGCCCACCGTCGGCCGCGCCGGCCTCTTCGGCACGCTGCGGCACGGCCTGACGCCGGTGATGGGGCCGCTGATGCAGGCCATCGACGCCATCAGCCGCTCCGGAGGGGAACTCAGCCAGCTCGGCGGGGGGCCCATGTCCGGCTGCGACGTGTTCGTGGCCTTCTCGGTGGCAGGAGGTACCGGAGCCGGGATCTTCCTCGACTACCTGCATCTGATCGGCGAGGCGTTCAAGGCCAAGAACTTCGCCGGTGCCAGGATCTACCCGCTGGTCGTCATGCCCTCCGCCTTCTCCCCGTCCGCGGGAGGCGGCCGGGAGGCGGAACTCAACGCGGCCAGAGCCGTGGTGGACCTCTTCCGCCTCGTGGACGAGCAGAACGTGCCCACCGCCGAATCCGACCTCGGCGACACGGCGCAGGAGTCCGCGCTGCACATCCGCTACCCGGGCGTGCACCCGATCCGTCTGAGCACCGGCATGGTGCCGACAGCGTTCCTGTTCAGCCGCACCGCCGGTATCCGCCCCGACGACCTGCGCCGCTCCATCGTCTCGTTGGTGATGTCGCTGATCGGCACCGAGCTGGGCGACGGCGCAGGCCCCCGCGGCCGCGCCGACGACGACTACCAGACGTTCGCCGCGAGCTTCATCAACCGCGGCCTGCACCGCGCCGCGAGGGCCGCTTCCGGTATCGGCCACCAAGGTGTCTCCACCAGCCTGGTCGCCTCCATGACCGCGCCGCTGGACGAGCTGGCCGAGCTGGTCTCCTCGCGCATGCTCGCCACGTCGGTACGCCGTCTGACCGAGCCGGGCAGGCAGGCGAGCCACGCGTACACGGGCACTGTCCGCCGGATGTTCGCCGACTCCGGGCTCGACGAGCTGTGGGTACGCGAGGCCCTGCCCGTACCCGACCCCGACCCGCTTCCGCGTGGCGGTGCCGATATCGAGCAGGCGCTGCGCGACAGGGTCAGCGATATGCAGGCACTCCTGGAGGATCTGCGCCGCCGCGTCTCCCGCCGCGCCCCGGCGCTCGCCGAGCAGTTCGCCCCCCGTGCGGCGGTGGAACGGCTGCTGCGCTCCAACGACCTGTTCCAGGTGGACCGGATCATCAAGGGCGTTCCCGGCGACCCGGACCCCGTCACTGTGCTCGGCTTCCTCGGCATGCTGGAGAACCGCAGCCGAGAGCCCGGAAGGCCTGCCGGAGTGGAGGCGCAGCCCCCGGCCGTCCCCCGGATCAAGAGCAAGATGGGCGGTCTCTCCAAGGCGAGATGGGGCGACGACGACGTGGTCGCGGCGGTCGAGGCCCAGAACCGCTGGTACAAGTGGCGCAGCAGGGGCATCTGGCACGAGGCCTGGCGGGAACAGGAGCAGCGCTGGCGCCCTGCCGCGGTGGCGGTCAACCAGGAGGTGGCCCTGCTGGTCGAGGCGTTCCGCAAACAGGTCGAGGAAGAGCCCAGGGCGTTCGCGGAGCAGGTGCAGGAACTCTACGACGACCGTACGGGTGTGTCGTATCTGCTGCCCCCGCAGAACAACCTGCACGAGTTCTACGACGACCTGATGGAACGCCTCATCAAGCGGGTCAACCTGCGCGACAACGACGACGAGGCCGCGCTGCTCCTCAAGCTGGTCGACGGCGACCGCTGGCAGGCAGCGCACAGTTCGGGACGGCGTAACCCGGGGGCCGCCGTCGCGGTGGTCAAGGCAGCGGTGGAGCAGCGGATCAAGACGCTCTTCGCGGAGAGCGGGATGCACGCGGACGAGCGGCCGCTTCTGCCGTCGATGGGGATGCTGCTGGCCGCCGCGGCCGGGGTGGGGGACGCTGCCGAGGAGATCGGCAAGAGCGCGATCGAGCAGTTCCGGTTCAAGATTGCGGGCCTGCTCCCGCACGGATTCGTCCCCGAGGGTCGCGGCCCGCTGAAGATCCTGATCGTCTACCCGCGCATCCAGGCCAAGGACGCGGTCGAGGAGTACCTGCGCAAGTCACTGCTGCTGCCGAGGGACGGCAAGCGGTCCATCGAGTTCCGGGGGGTGGAGACCGACTCCATCACCGTGGTGCTCTTCCGCAGCGAAATGAGCCTGACCGAGGTGCCGGAGGCCCGCAATGTGCTTCGGCAGTGGGCGAGGGCGAGCGGGGCGGAGCAGGTCGAGGACGTGCTGAGCTGGCGGCAGCGCCTTGGCTACCGCGACGACTGGCTGGCCAGCACCGAGCAGGACCGCCAGCACATCCTCCACCGCCTGCTGTGCGCCCTGTGGAACGGACAGGCGGACATCGTCGAGGGCGACGCCGACTCCCCCCGTCGGGTCCGTATCCGGCTGTACGAGGAGGAGGGCCCCCATGTGCCCGGGATGACTCTGCGGCTGGACGAATACCGGGACGAGATATCGGGCTGGGCCGGGCTGCTGCGTTCCTACGAGCGGTGGGCGCTGCTCGACGAGGGCAGCATCGTCGAGGACTACTGCGGCGTGCTGATGAGGGTCCAGCCGAAGAGCCTCGGGCTGTCGGGCAGCGAGCCGGACCCCCTGTACGTACAACTCGTCCACAAAGTGGCGCCGCACCAGCTCAAGATCCTCGAGGAGCGGGAGCGCCTCTACGGTCCGCGGAGCACCCAGTGGATCAGGCCGCTGAGGCAGTTCTGGTCCGAGACTCTCCAGGGCGCCCTGGATATCGAGTTCACGGACAAGGGGGCGTTCCAGCCGACGCTGCGGACCCTGGAGGCGGCGATGCTGGGGCAGCGGCCCGACGGCGGGAGGGGGCATCCGGGGGCCGAGCCGCCGCCGCGGGCCCCGCGACCGCAACGACGCGATGAGGGGGACGACTGGGGAACGCGTCCGCTGTACCCGTCGCAGCCCGAGCGGGACGGCGGGCCCGCCCCCGACCGCGCGTACCCTGACGACACCTGGCAAGGCCCCGCCCGTCACGGCCGGTCCGACTCCTCCGGCCGATCCGAGTGGTCCGACAGGCACGAGCGGCCCGCTGCTTTCGACGGTGCCGACGGCGCCGGGCGGACCGACGGCGGGGACCGTTCCGCTGATCGCACGGTGCCCGAGCGGGACCGGCCCGCATCCTCGGACGGTGAACGACACCCATGGACGCCGGAAGACCCGGGCAGGAGCACACCGGCCGACGAGCCGTCAGCCGACGGGGCTGCCGCCCCCCGCCGCCTGGCCCAGGACGACTTCCCGTGGGAGGACGGCAGCACGGACGATCCGCCGGATCCGCCCGTGAAGCCGTATGGACGGCAGACGGCGGAGCCGGGCCCGCAGGTGCCCGGTGGTGCCTCGTCACCTGCCGAGCCGCTGTCTCCCGTGTATCCGCCCTACCGGGCCGACGCCGGTGACACGCAGGACGGCTGGCCGGGCGAGGACCGCGACCTTCCGTGGACCGCCGGGTTCGCCGGCACGGACGGGGACGAGCCGGACGCCTCCGGCGCAGCGGCGGAGGACCGCACGACGCGTAATCCCTGGGAGCGTGACCCCGAGTGAGCCCTGCCAAGGACGCCGCGAGGCCGGTGATCGTGCTGGACCTGCGGTCCGGTGCGCACACCCTGGCCGCGCCCGGGGCCCTGCGGGCCACCGTTCAGGAACAGCTGCGGCGGGAGGGGCTGCCCGAGCCGGAGGACTACTACCGGTTCCTCGTGGTCGATACGCCGCATGGGCTGACTGCCCATCACAGCCTGTATGAGCAGATCCTCGGCTACCGCACCGTCGGGCAGCATGTGCGCGTGCTGTGCCTGGTCGTCGGCGACCTGCCCGGGTCCGCGAGCGACGAGGCGCACGGCGGCGCGCAGCCCGCACCCGGCGGCGTGCCGGAGGAGGGCAACGAGGCCGGGTACGGCCGCCGCATGCAACGTCCTGCCGCTCTGCGGGGTCCGGACGCCGGCCTGCTGTGGGCCGGAGACCTGCGGGCGGCCCGGACGGCGGGCGATCCCGTCTCCGCCGACGACCCGGACGCGCTGGCGATCCTGGTGGATCTGCTGCGTGCCCTGTTCGACGACACCCTGGAAACGCTCGCCCAGTTTCCCGACGCCGTAGCGGTGCCCGGAGTGCGGGTGCTGGAGCACGATCTGTCGGAAGCCGCCAGAACCCGGGCGTGGCGCCAGGCACTGAGCCGGTTCGCGGGCGACCGGGCGGAGGCCGGCGCCCACGCCGCGCGCGAGCGGGGCGAGGGCATCTCCGTCGAACTGCCCAAGCCCATGGACGAACTGGCGGCAGGGCGGCCCGCAGGTCGTGTCCCCGGCCCCCGCGTTCCCGGAGGGCCGGCGGATCGCGCCCACCTGAACTGCGCCAACGCGCTCAACGATGCGTGGGAGGCCGTGGATCGGTTCCGTGGTCCCGGTGGCCTGGTCACCGGGGCCGGAGGACGCGCCGCCGCCCAGGCGCTGGACGATGCGGCCCACGGCCTTGCCGGCTATCGGCAACTGGTGCTGAAGGCACTGCAGGACGGCGGGCCTGCGGCCGGCGCGGGCACTGCCGAGTCCACACTCCGGCTGGCGGAACTGGGCATTCAGGTGCCGCCGCATGCCGGTGGCAGGGAAGGGACCGGAGAGGGGCTGCGCAGACTTGCCGAGCGGATGCTCGGCGAGCGGCTCGCGCTGCGGAGCGTCGCGGAACGCTTTGCGGCGCTCTCCGAGCAGGTGGCGCCCGTTCCCGGCGCCGCACTCCTTCCGGAGGTGGACCGGCGATGCCCGACGGAGCTGTTGGAACGGGTGTCGGCGGCGCAGCGGTTCACCGTGGCCGCTGCGTCACCGGGACAGCTTGCCGGAGCCCTCGTCGCCACCGCCCTGGCCGCACTGTGGACCTGGCCGGTCACACTCGCGGCTCTCGCCGTCCTGCTGGTGCTCGTCGGCGGCAGCCTGCTTGCGGGTGCGCGCCGCCCGAACCGGGAAGCCGGCGCTGCCATGGCCGGTTCGGCGTCCACCGGTGCCCTGCCGCAGGCGGCGGCGGCGCTGCTCGGGGCCGGCGTGGGTGCCTGGTCGGCGACGTTGTGGAAGGTCCCCCCGTGGGCAGGCCTCACCGGGCTGCTGCTCGGCCTCGGTCTCGCTGTCGTCCTGGTCCTTCTGCGCTGGAGCCAGGCTGTGGACCGCTGGTGGGAGCGGACCGGGGCGGCGGACGCGCAGCGAGCCCTGGACGGGCTCGACGCCCTGCTGGCCGAGGCGGTCCTGCGGCAATGGTGGGCGGCCGACGAAAGGATGTACTGCGCGAACGCGGCACGCATGGTCGCCGGGGCGCTGCGCGGCGCCGCTGCCTCCGCCGAGGCCCTTGACGGCGCAGTGGCACGCGGTAGCGGACCCGGGCAGTCCGGCGACGGGGGCTGGGGCGAGCCGCCGGCCCAGGAGCCCGTGTCCCGCGCCGTGGGGGAGGCTCCGGCCGGTACGGAGCTCCCGGACTGGATGCCCGCGCCCGATGCGTACGAGCGGATTCCCGGGTCCTCCGAAGGGGCGCCGGGGCCGGGGGACGGACCCCCCGAGACCGCCCCGGCGGGCGTCCGTGCGACGGCCGATCGTCCGTCAGGTGAGGGTCCCGCGTGGCTGGACAGGGAGGCGGGTGAGGGCGGACCGGACCTGGTCGAAACTCTGGTCGGCGACCTCGTCGACGCCGTGGTGACCGCTCTGGAACCTTACTGGGGAGCCGTCGAACGCGGCCGGGCAGGAGGTGCCGCGCTGACCCGTATCGAGCAGGGAGTGCGCGAGCAACTCGGCGCGGCACACCGGCACCTGCTGCGCAACGGCGTGGTCTCCGCGCCTCCGTTCGCGCGGTTCCAGCAGCGGCGCGGCACCTCGGAGGGGCTGCTGGGCATAGGAGCGCAGCGCGTCGCCGAGGCTACCGACCCCAACCCGGACCTGTACAAGGTCGTCCAACTCGTGTCGCCCGAGCAGGCGCCGCTGTTGAGCCGGGACCCGTCCGCCGTGGAGTGGATCAGGTTTGCACCGGAGGCGGTGTGGAACGGAGCCGAGGCCCGCCACGCCCTGGATCCGGAATCGCCGCCCGCGGCGGCGGACGCCTCCGCCGGGACGCCCCCGGTGGTCCGCAGCCGCGCCGTGTGGACCTCGTCCGGGCGCTACGCCGGGCTGCTCAGGCTCGTCCCCCTGAGGGCAGGCGTGGTGGAGAGCGTACGGCTGCGGGAGTGGGCCGATGGCGAGGACGGCGCGTACGAGGACGCGGACTGGCACGGCCAGGGCGGCGACGACTGGACAAAGCCGCGGGAACTGCCCGATCACGAGGAGAACCCGTGGTGAGTGAACGAAAGTCAGGCGCGGGCAGCGGCACGGAGGCGACTCCGGAAAAGGAGCTGCACGGGCGCGATCCCGTCTTCGGCCGGACCGCGCGCTCGCCACTGGCTCCTTCCCTGGGGGCCACCGGCGGCGGAACGGCCCAGGAGCACTCTTCCAGGCCGGGCCACGACGAGCCGCCGGAACTCTCCTTCACCACTCCCGGCGGCAGACGGCACCACGTCGCCGCGCGTTTCGGCCGGGATCTGCAGCGGGTGGTACGTCCTCCCCGCGTGGCCCGCGAGGTGCGGCTCGGCGACGCCTGGCAGGGTCTCCAGGTGCGGCTGTGCGCGGCTGACGCTTCCGATCCGCACGAGTACCACGTCCTGGAGACCGAGGTGGGCGTCGCGCTGACGGTCCACCGGGCCTTCTCCGGCACTCCGTTCCAGGGCCTTTTCCCGGTCCCGGTGGGCTATGACATGGACGCGGCCGAACCGTTCCTGATCTACGCCGACCCCCGAGGTGAGCCGGCGACCTCTCTCGCCCACGGCATCTCCACCACCGACCAGCGGATCATCGAACGCGATCTGGTGCTCGCCATCCGGCTGTTGGAGAGCCTCGGTCTGGTCCACCGCGGAATCGTGCCCGCCGCCGTCCGGTGGGACGGCGAGAGGACTCAGCTGTGGGACCTCGGGGCGGTGGCGCGTACCGGCACTCCGCGCGCCCCCTGGGGAGCCCCTCCCTATGCCTCCCCCGAGCAGCGCGCCGGAGTCGGCGACGTCGAGGCCAGAGACGCCCTGTGGAGCGCGGCCCAGCTCATGTACCAGCTCGTGGCAGGGCGTCAGGGCAGCCCGGACGGTCCGCCTGCGGACCTGGAGGCCCACCGCTCGCTGGTTCAGACCCTGGGCGGCGCCTTCGCCCCCAAGGCCGAGGACCGTCCAACGCCGGGGAAACTGCTCGGCCTGCTGATGCCCGACTCCGACCCGTACGCCATGGTGGCGGCACGCCCCGACCCGCTGGAGCCGCACCGCAGGGAGTTCGACGCCGCCCTGGCGCGCAAGCGCGCGGCGGCCGGGCTCGACCTTGACGGCTCAGGACCGCACAACGATCCGCACCCCACCGAGCCTCTCCTGGCTCCGGACGGCACGGGCCAGCCGGGCCGAAGGCGCGCGTGGTTCAACGGGGGCACGGGCGACCGTGGCGGAAGGGGACGCCGATGACCAGCACCGTACCGCAGCTCGAGCCCGGCCAGGTGATCTGCCCCTACTGCCTGGAGATCGTCACCTACGACGAGCGGGCCCTCCACACGCGCAACGAAAGGCTCCAGTACGACAGGCTGGACATCTCCAAGCTCACCAACCCGCTGCGACGCGCCGACGTCCTGCGCAGCGCGTTCCAACGCTGCGGCAACACCGAGGACATCAAGCCGCACTACATCCCGGTGCCCTACCTCACCCACGGACGCCCGCTGACCGTGGCCATGGTCGGAACCTCGGGCACGGGCAAGAGCCACCTCCTCACCCAGATGATCGCCGAGGTGACGGACGGCGGCCTTGAGCCCTACGGGGTGAAGTGGCAGTCGGTCAACCCGGCCGACCACTCCGTCTTCATCAGGGAACGGGTGGCCCTCCTCCGAGCGGGCGAACAGCTCGAGGCCACCGGACAGACACCCTTCGCCGAATTCGTCGAGGCGCTGCTGCTGACCGGGGTGGACGGGCAGGTACGTCCGGTCGCCTTCTTCGACCTGGGAGGTGAGGACCTGGTGCGTACCGACGCCCTGCTGCGCTTCCTGCTCGGCGTGGACGCACTGGTGTTCGTGGTCGATCCGGTCCTGGCGTTCGGACTGCCACAACTGGACGACGCGCGAAAGCAGTACGGCCTCGAAGTCAGCCGGAGCGATCCGGCTTTCGAGACCGTGCTCGACCGGTTGCCGCGCCAGGGCCCCTACCTCGACGTCGCCACCGCTCTGGTGATCGGCAAGGCGGACCTGCTGCGCTTCGAACCACCGGTGGACCGCTGGCTGAGCGAACCGTCCTCGGTCCCGGCGGACCCGCGGCGGCTGCGCGAGGAAAGCCGCGACGTGTACGCCTTCTTGCGGCGGCACGCCGCACCGGCCTGGCTCCGGCCGTTCGACAGCGCACTGCGCTGCACCCTGCACTTCGCCTCCGCGACCGGAGGCCAGCCACAGAACGGCCTGTTCCCGCACGGGGTGCGCTCACGCCGGGTCCTGGGGCCGCTGGTGTCCATCCTCGCGATGTGCGGGTTGCTGAGCAGGGACCCGGAACGCAGGCCCTCGGCCGTGGGGATGTGACACGACGTGAGCGACGACAGCCGTGAGGAGATGCTCGACCAGCTCGTCTTCCGCTGGGAGGGCAACCGCGACCGGCACGACACGGGCATCACGGCCGTGGACTACTCGTGCGACGACGAACGCGCCCAGGCTCTGCGGGCCAGGCTGGCACCGCTGCTGCGCGTGGAGGGAGGAAGGAAAAAGAGCCTGGTCCGTGTCGTTCTCGAAGAGACCGGCGAAGTCGTGGTCATCCGCCGCAGGCCGGATCCTGACGCCCTCGGCAGGCAGAGCACGCTGTCGCATGCTCTGGTGGGCAGTCCGACGGCCCTGCATCCCCAGGTATGCCTGACTCTGAACTCCTGGACATGGGCAGAGCGGGATCTCGCCGAGCAGGCGTCCGGGGGGATGCCGCGGGTGCGGGTCGGCCAGGTGAACGAAGTCGCTCGCGACCAATGGGCATCGTTCGCCGGGTTTGTGTCGAGAGTAGAGAAGGCGTTGACCGCGGTGGTGGCGCAGGTGTTGCGCCGGCCCCGCTCCAGGGTCTCGGTCCGCATCTCGGAGATCTCCGAGACCGGCCATTACGCGCCGCTCCTGATCTGGGGGTTGTGCGGTGTCTTCGGCGACTGGCTCGGCGACGACTACTGGACCTTCGCGACGTACGACACCGTGGACTCGAACGGGCTACGGATGGTCTGTATGCCGCAATGGCGGCAATCGGCCACCCAGGACACACACCTGGAGCGGATCGCTCTCAAGGATCCGCTTCAGGACGAGGCACATCAGGTGGCGACAGAGTTGGTGCGGCTCTTCCTCTCGGTCCCGGATCAGCCCACGGAGCTCCGGCGCTTGCTGCGCCGGTGCCCCGAAGGCCCCGAACTGCCGCAGGAGGAACGGCTGGCACGGCTCGGGGACCTCGTGGCCCCACGTCGTGCCCAGACCCAGTACCGGCCGCTCACAGCTGCCTCACCGATGGCCGGCCCGCAGGAGGCCAGGACGGAGGAGCGTAGGAGCCCCGGCGCCGCGGCGCCGCTTCCCCACGGCGAGGGCGTCTACATCTGCGACCAGGGCCCCCTCGGCGAGCAGACCCACAACGACGAGCACACCGGCTTCCAGGAACAGCTCCGCCCGGAGAAGTGGGACCGTCCTGGAGAGCAGGAGCCCTCCTCCACCGACTCCACCCCCGCGGTCACGTATCGGAGTGCGGCACTGTCGTACGAGGAATCGGACCTGCTCCACGCTCCGCAGACTCCCGCCGACCCGGCGGAGCAGGTCACTTCTGCGCCGGATCGACATCCCGTGCTCGAGCCGCTTGCGCATGAGCATCATGGGCACGAGGTGTCTTTGCACAAGCCGCCGCGTGAGCCGGCATCCGCGGGACCGCAGGCCGACCACCACTCTGCGCAGGCGGACCGGGCCTGGCATGCCCCTGCGTGGCGACCCGGCTACGCCGCACCGGGTGCGGCGGAAGACGGGTCGTCCGGGCAACCGTTGCCGCCGGGGTCAGGAGAGGTGCCCGTCGCCGAGAAGCCAGCGATGCCGCGTCCGGGCACGCCTCTCACGGGGCCCACGCCGTCGCAGACAGGGCCCGCAGTGATGCGCCAGGAGTCCGGGCCGCAGGTGCGTCACCGCACGGATGATGAGAGAGCCGCGACCATCGCGGCCAGTGAGGACAGTGGACGGGCCGCACCGCGCGGGCTCGTCAGGATGTCCGACACGGAGCTCCTCGACAGGCTTCGTCCGCAGGATCTGGCGCGGCCGTCCGTCGTATCGCTGCTCGTCGAACTCGAAGCCAGGGTGCCGAGGCGCTCCCCGCAGGAAGCGGAGACGGTGTGCCGCGAGGTGCTCGACCAGCGTTTGTACCTCTATCACCATCTTCCCGGAGCTGACGCCGACGATCCCGAACAGGACCGGCAGGCAGCGGAGACGGCTGTCCGGCTGTTCCGCTGGGCCGTGCTGCCGTACGCCGGGCGCCCCGGCCACGCGGACGCCCTTGACAGACTGATCCGCACGCTGTGTGCCAATGGTGGGCCGGCGGAACGCGACGTGCTGGAGCGAGCTGTTCCCGACTTGATCCGCCATCTCCTGCAAAGGTCCGCGTCGCCGCTACCGGGCCTGCACGATCGGTTCCTGTCGCGGCTGCGCCGAAGCCCGGGCGCCCGGCAGGGACCGCAGCATGGTGCGCACTCCGCGATGTCTCCGGACGACCGATGGAAAGCCGGATTCATCGGCATGGCTCTCGTCGCCGTTCTCCTGTTTCTCTTCTTGGTCGCGGCGTGGGGATGAGTAATCGAGGTTGACCAGAGCGGGGCACATGAACCGAAATGAAAGACGGCAAGGCCGACGGGCCGGCCGGTGCGATGGAGATGACGCGTGGTGAGATCCCAGGAGCGCCCGGGGGAGGGCGGCCAACTGATGCGGCAGCGGGTGTTCATCAGTCACAGCGCGGAGGTGGAGGACTTCGACTGGGGGGTGTGCCTCGCGGTCCGTCAGGGCTTGGAGAGCGCCGGTTACGCGGTCTTCCTGGACAGGAAATCGGTTCACAGGCAGGAGGATTGGGAACCGCAGATACGCAAGCACCTGGCGAGTTGCCACGCCGCGGTTTTCGTCATCGGCCGGCGTGCGCTCGATTCGGAGTGGGTGCGACGCGAGGCCGAGATCCTGCGGCAGAGAGACCACCTCCAGGGAATCTTCCTGGTGACCGTCCTGCTGGACGGGGTTTCGCCATCGGATCTGGAATCCGCGCATCTGGACGTGCTCAGCAACAAGCAGGCCATCAAATGCGGTTCCAAGGCCAGGCCGACGCCTTCAGTGGTCGCCGGCAAAGTGGCCCGGGAGTTCGCGAAGCTCCCTCGGCTGCCTGACGAGGACGAGCGGATGCAGGGCTGGATCGAGCGCGTATCACTCATGCTGCGCCGCGGGCGCCCGGAACCGAGCGCTCTCGAGGAAGCGGCGAACATGCTCGGGCTGGAGGAGGGCGAGGCCCAGCAGGCCGGACGCTACAACGGCGAGCGGCTGCTCGCCCGCCGTCTGCTCGGCGCCGGTCTGGGTGAGACCGTGCCCGCTGCCGTGGGCCACCTGTACGCCGCATTGGGGCCCGCAGGAGGTGAGCTGGCCAGACAGATGGCCCCGACATGGGTGGACGCCACCGCGGCTCGTGGACTGATCCCGGCCGAGGGAGTCGACACGGGACGGGTCATCCTGCTCAACGCTTATGCCAAGGAGACCGCGGAACACTATATCGACCGGGCGATGTGCAAGGACCCCAGCAGTTACGGAAAGGGATTCACCATCGCGCTCGAAGGCGATGAGACAGAGGCTGCGGCCCTGTTCAGGAGGGAGTTGGCGGGTGCCCTGTGGGAAATGGCTGCCGTTTGTCCCGGTGACAACTATGCCAAGCCGCCGGGAAGGGATTTCTACTTGGTCATACCCGTGGGGCGGGGCGCCCGAAGACGCATGCTCGCAGCCGTCGTACAGGAGATCCGGAGCGATTTCCCATGGCTCCACATCGTTGCTGTGCTGGACGGAACCGCGCCGGACGAGCGGCTGCGAGCGGAGTGGGGGCTGGGAGACGCCATTGTGGCCGACCCGGAGCTGAGCGCTGAAAGAGAGAGACTGGGTCATCTCAGGGTGAAGAACCTGTTCGACGCAGTCGAGGCAAGCTACGACATGCCGCGCAGGGGAGTGGGATGACCGGGAAGTCAAGCTACGGCTCCGTACAGACATGGGGGAGCCCGGACCGCGGGGACGGTACCCGCTATCTGATGCCCGACGAGGGACACCTCGCCGTCGAGGTCGCCCTCGCGACCGGACGCCCGCTGTTGCTCCGTGGCAAACCGGGCTGCGGCAAGTCCTCACTCGCGGTGCATGTGGCACAGGAACTCAACTGGCGCTACTACGAGCACGTCGTCACCTACCGCACGCATGCCACCGATCTGCTGTGGACCTATGACACGGTACGGCGTCTCGCCGACGCACAGGCGCGCGCGAACGGGGGCAATGAGCTCAACGACCACCGGTATGTACGTCCCGGACCGCTGTGGTGGGCGTATGCCCGGGATTCGGCGAGACGTCGTGGCGCACCCCAGGACTCGAAGGTGCGCGGCGGCGCCCCCGGGAACGACGGCACCCAGGAAATGTGCGAGGAGCCGTTCGGGGAGATGAACGAAGGCCGGTCACCTCACGGTGCCGTGGTCCTGATCGACGAGATCGACAAGGCAGACCCGGACGTTCCCAACGGCCTGCTGGTGCCCCTGGGGTCAGGGCAGTTCAGGGTGACGGAGACGGGCACAGTGGTCTGTATGGAACAGCTCACCGAGCCGGGTCCGGCGCCCGCCCGCCACCTTGTGGTGATCACGACCAACGAGGAACGCGAGCTGCCGCAGGCGTTCCTGAGGCGCTGTGTCGTTGCCTCGCTCCCTTCGCCCGGCGAGGACGGGCTGATCAAGATCGCCCGTGCGCATCTCACAGAGAGGTTCTGGGACAGCGAGCAGGAGGCCTTGGCGGCCGCCGTGGCCAGGGAGGTCCTTGCCGCGCGGGAACAAGCCGGGAAGGACAGAGTGCGCGCTCCCAGCACGGCTGAATACCTGGACGCACTGCGCGCCTGCCTTTCCCTCGAGATCCGCAGCGAGGCCGACCCCCGCTGGAGCCGGCTGCGAGACCTCGTCCTGGTCAAGCACCAGCAGCCCGAGGACGCGGCCGCAGGAGACGCGGGACGATGAGCGGTTGGCGTGACCGGGCGGGGCGCGGCGCAACGGATGCCAGGGGGGCGGGCACCGGGAGAGGGTGCGTATGGCTGGGAGATCTTGCCGTGGCCATCGCAGCGATCGCACCCGAGGACGAGGGGAAACAACGACGTATTGCCCGCCTCCTCGGTCTGGGCCCGTCGAGCTCGGCCGGACCGGCGGAGGGAGCACCGGCATGGAGTACCGGTGCCCCGTTGGAACACGCCGCGGCGGTCGCAGCCGGCAAACCGTCAGGGCCGTCGGCCGCTCAGGAGGTACGTGAATCGAAGCAGGAGGAGCAGGAGGAGCAGGAGGAGCACGGGGAGGAACGCGGACCGGGACAGGAAGAGCGTGGACCGCACGTGCCCACCACGGTCGGAGCGAACCGCCGTGACTCCAGGAGCTCCGGGCATTCCGGCCAGGTTGACGCAGACACGAACCGCGGCGCCACAGGGCAGCGCAGGCTCAGCCCGCTCGAGACCCTGCCCGCAATGTCCCGCCGCTGGTCGCGCCCCAGTGTCGCCAAGCCGGACCGCGAGCTGATGAGCCGACAGCCGCCGTACACGCCCCTGCTCGCGCCCTTGTCCACCGCCGCCCTGCTGAAGGCGGCACTCGCCGGCGCAGCACCCGAGGGCGAGGTGGAGGTGGAGACGACAGTCGATTTCCTCGCCCGAGGCCTGCCACTGACCGATCTGCCCCGGCGCATGATGCGGACCCTGCGCCACGGCGTTCAGATCCTGGTCGACCACGGGCCTGCGATGCAGCTGTTCTCCCGCGACCAGATGCAGCTGTGCCGACGGGTCGAGGCCCTGGTGGGAAAGGGAAGCACGGAGCGTCTGCGCTTTTCCTGCGCCCCCCTGCGTGGCGCGGGCAGGGGGCCGTTGTGGACCTGGCGTCCCTACCAGCCGCCGCCTCGCGGCGGTGCGGTTCTGCTGCTCAGCGACTGCGGAACGATCGGACCACCAGGAGACCACGACAGGAGTACGCCGGCCGAATGGCGGGAGTTCGCCGCCCTGGTGCGACGCCACGGCGCCCGCCCGGTGGCTCTGCTGCCCCTGCCGGAGAACCGAGTGCCTTCCTGGCTGCCCGCGACCATGCCGGTGATCGCCTGGGATCGTGGCACCACTGTGGGGCACGTCTCCGCCCGGGTGGGAGCAGCACGGGCCGACCGCGGCGCGAAAGTGGTTCCGGAGGGAGAGGGGTGAGGCCCCGGTGAGCGGTGCTCACGGGACACCTGGGCAGGACCGGGACGACGAACTGCCGCCCGGCCCGCCGCCCGAGGCCGCCGTACTCGCGGAACTGCTCAGCACCGCGGTCCGTATCGAGCCGGAACTGATGCGGGCGGTGCGTTTGGCGCTGCTCCCGCACGCGGATGTCGGTGCCGAGTCCGACCTGTGGTTCAGCGCCTGGACAGCATCCCGCAACCCCCGCGCCATGGTGCTGCGTCCCGATGTCCAACGGGCCCTCAGGGCACGTCTCGCGGACAGACTCGCGCGCTCCGAAGCCGACGACCCGCTGAGGCGTCTGGGCAATCTCGTCGAAGGGCTCCATGGCCATCTCTCGCCCCTGATGCGGCTGGAGGAGGAGGTGACGTGGCGGCTCGCGCTCGGAGGCCAGGACGCGCTGGCCGATGCCGAAGCGGCGCTGCGATCGGCGCTGAGGGCCCTGGTGGAGGACAAAGGGCGCCAGGGAGTCGCCGACTGGCTCGTGGGCGCTTGGCGCCGTCTCCCGGAGAGGCTGCTGGACACGGTCACCGGGTGGCAGTTCCGCTCGATCGCCGCCTGCCTGGACACGGACATCGGCATCGACGGCCGTGGACCTGACGGACTCACCCGTGCCGATGCCGCCATGGTCGTCGACGCGGTGGCCGCATCGGGTGAAGCGGTGGTCCCCGAAGTGGAGATCGCGGTCCGTATGCACCGCGGGGTGCTGAGAGTCGGTGGCGCCGCGGGCGACGAGTCCGACACGGTGCTCATCCGCGCTCCGAAAACCGAACCTGTCGTACTCGAGCTGCGCCCGGGCACGGCAGGTCGGGCCGGCGAGGTGCTTCTGCTCCACTCGGGCCGGGGGGAGACCCGCACGGGGTGCTCTCCCTCGGCTCGCCTCGTCAATGCCAGAGGCCATGTCTACGACCCGTCGGGGACAGCCCATGGCCTCTCCGAGAAGCAGGCTCCGACGGCTTCGGCGCGTCCGACCGTGCTTCTCGGCCGCCGCCCTGACACGGCAGGCTTTCCTCAGTGGGTGTACGACCACCTGCGCGAGCTGCTGCACATGGCCGACTACCGGGTGCGGGACCTCAGCGTCCTCCAGTCGCCCACGAGCGAGGACCGTGACATCTCGTGGCCGGATACCTTCGACGCGGCAGTGATACTGCTCGACCCGGCCGAGATCCGATCGCCCCTGGTGCGGGAGCAGATCGCACTGGTGGTCTCGTGGTGTGCCGGGACCGACGGCCCGAAGCCGCTCCTGGTCGCCCTTGAGGGAGTGAGCACCACCGGAGCCGAGCACCAGCTGATTTCCCTCTGGGGGAAGTGCAGCTGGCTCCGGGACACGGATACGCGCGTATGGCGTGCCGACTTCCCCAGGGGCCGTTGGCACGCCCGTGACCTGGCCCGGATGGCCGCGGAACGTGTTCACCGTGCCGTCAGCCGGTCTGCGGTCGTCCCGGACGGACCCCGCCGTGTTCCCCCGCGCGCCCAGATCCTGCGACAGACGGTTGCCCAGTGTCTGACGCGTTACGCGGACCGAGGTGATGTGGCTGCCCTGAGTCGGGCTCTCACCTTGCTTCAGGCGGCTCTGCCCGGGCTGCGACCGGGCGATCCGACGGACGCGGCAGTACTCGTCCAGTACGCCCGCGCCCTGTGCTACCGCGCGCGGGCCACCGGCAGCGTGGACGACGCGCGGCAGGGAGTGCGGATCCTAGGGAGTGTGCTGGAGGAGACCACGGCCGGCGGAAGCCAACGACATGGCCGCACCAGGAGACAGGCACTGCACGGCATGCTGCGCTTGTCGCACGTCCGGCTCGTCGTCGGCGAGGAACATGCACCGGGGACCACGGGCGGGGAGGAGCTCGACGAAGCCCTGGCTCTCGGCCGGGAGGCGCTGGACGAGGATCAGCCGACCGCGGCGCGTGCCGAGTTGGTGGCCTGCCTTGCTCCCTTGGCAGCGGACATCGCGTGGCTGCGCGGGAATCGAGAGCATGCCGAGTGGGCTTCCCGGCTGAACCTTGAGGCCGCACGTGATGAGCGCGGCAACGCTCCGGCCGAGCGAGTGACCGCTGCCCGGCACGCTGTCCGGCTGGGGCTCCTGGCGGGACGCAACTCCCTTGCTCTGCAAGGCTTTGAGCATTTGTTCGACCTGCTGGAGCGGCTCGACTGGCTGGGGATGGGAGATGCACAGTTCGCCCTCGTCTCCGACGGCTTCGCCGGCATGCCGGAGAACGCCGCGGCGTGTGCCGTGGCCGTTGGCGAGCCGCTGCGTGCCGTGGAACTCCTTGAGCGCGGCCTGTGCCTGCACCGCGTGATCCTGGCCGGACGGGCGCTGAGAGGAAGCGACGCCGGTTCCTGCCAGCCGCGCGGGCAGAGGCTGCGCCGGCTCCAGAGGGAAATTGCACGGCTTTCGCCGAGGCTGGCTGAGGACGAGCTGCGGGCGGTCACGGCTGACGGACCGGTGGTGGTTCTCAACGCGGCCACTGTGCGCAGCGACGCCTTGATCCTGACGGGCGACTCGGTCACTGCCGTGGCACTGCCCGGCGTCGATACCGCCTCCGTCCGGCGGCGGGAGTTGCGGGATGCCGACCTGCACGAGGCGCTGAGACCGGCCATGGAAGAGCTGGGGCGGCGGTTGCCGGGCCCGGAGGGCGGGATCGCCCCGTGGGTGTGGTGGTGCCCCACGGGACCGCTGTCGCGCCTCTCCGTGCACCAGGCGTACCCCCCGCAGTGGTCGGAGAGCGGCGAGAGGCCGACGCCCGGTCCCGCGCCCGTCTCCTCGTACGCGCCCGGGCCGGCGGGATTGCTCCGGCACCGGAGTCCCGGAGCGGGGCGCTCTGCGCGGCGGTCGTGCCGAGCACTGGTGGTGGTGGCGCACGCAGGTGACGAGACGCGGTGGTCCCAGGCGGCAAAGGAGGAGGTCGCCCTGCTGCGTGGTACGGGGATGGAGTTCGATGTTCTGGGCGGGCGATCGGCCACCAGACTCGCCGTTCTCGAAGCCCTCTCGGATGTCGAGGTCGTTCACCTTGTCTGCCGCCTCGTGCGATCGCCCGTACCCGGGCAGCAGGTCGCGGGCACAGGGGCGCTGAGCGCAGTCGGGGATACGGGCGTGGCGCTCGCGTTGGCCGACGGGCCGCTGACCGCCTCGGACATCGCCGCGGCAGAGCTTGCCCGTAGCGAGCTGGTGTTCTTGTCCGGGTACGGCGAGGCCGTCGGCAGCGGCACAGAACCCGATCGGGACACGCTGGCGGGCAGCCTGCACTTCGCGGGGTGCCGCCATGTCGTCACCTCGCTCGGCCCTCTTGCCCCGGACCGCCCCGGGCCGGGGGTTGGACCCCTGGCGGCGAAGATGTACCGCCTGCTGCTGGACCAGGATCGACGGCTCCAGCCCGAACGGGTGCCCTGGGCGCTGCACCAGGTCATGGCAGAAGCCCGGGAGAGTGAAGGAGACGGCCGTGGCCAAGGCAGTCGGCCCCTTCCCTCGCTTGTCCATCTCGGTTCGTGACGATGTGCCCCGACGTCCGCGAGACGCAACTCGCTCGGATGGCCCTCATGGTTCACGCACGGCCGCCTGCGGTGCTGCGGTCCCGCCCTCCCCCGGGCGGGGCGGAATGTGCGAGCGACCCGGCCCCATCCGGTCCCGTCGCGGTCCGGATGCTGATGAGGCCGGTGTCATGACGTCGCGACTCGATCAGGTGCTCGACGCGGCGTACGAGACCTTCACCAAGCACGGTGTGCGCCGCACCACGATGGAAGACATCGCCAGGACTGCGGACATGTCCCGCGCCGCCGTCCACCAGTACGCAACAAGGACGACGCCTTCCTGCGGCTCGCCGAGCGCCTGCACGGCGAGGCGCTGGCCCAGGCCCGACAGGCCGCAGTCGCCCAGGGATCCGCCCGCGACCGTGTCCGCGGGATCCTCGGCGCCAAGCTCGACCACTTCCTGACCCTCGACGCACGTTGACGAGCCCTGCGGGGGCGCCGCGGCCGCCGGTCAGCCGTTTGGGGCAGCGGCAGCGGAGTGGACCGGCGGGCGCCCGTGGAAGGCGGAACGGTAGGCCTGCGGGGTGGTGCCCACGACCTTGCGGAAGCGTTCACGGAATGCGGTCGGCGACCCGAAGCCGGCCTGCTGGGCGATGCGTTCTATGGGGTGGTCGCTGTTCTCCAGCAGGTACTGGGCGCGCCGCACACGCGCCCGCAGCAACCACTGCAGGGGAGTGGTGCCCATCTGCTCGCGGAAGCGGCGGCTGAAGGTGCGGCCGCTCATTCCGGAACGTTGCGCCATGACCTCGAGGGTGAGCTCGTGGGCGAGGTTGTCCTCGATCCAGTCCAGAACAGGCTGCAGGGCCGACCCGCGCGGCACGGGAGGCTGCTCGTGGACGATGAACTGCGCCTGCCCGCCCTCACGTTCCAGCGGCATGACCGACAGTCGAGCGATGTCCGCGGCAACGGCGGAGCCGAGATCGCGGCGGACCATGTGCAGGCACAGGTCCAGGCTCGCGGCTGCGCCGGCCGAGGTGAGGATCTGTCCGTTGTCGACGTAGAGAACGTCGGGCTGCACGTCGATGAGAGGGAAGCGCCGGGCGAGCTCGGCCGCGCCGATCCAGTGAGTGGTCGCCTTCAGACCGTCCAGCAGCCCGGTGGCGGCCAGAATGAACGCCCCCGAGCACACGGAGGCGATCCGGGTGCCCGCCGCAGCCGCGGCGCGCAGCGCGTCCAGGACCTCCTGCGGCGGAGACGGGGCCTGTTCCGAGCAGCCCGGCACGATGATCGTGTCCGCCTCGGCGAGTGCCTCCAGTCCCCATGGTGCGCGCACGGTGAAGGCCTCGCTCGTGACCTCCGGTGCCGGTGAGCACACCCGAACCCGGTAGGCGCGGCGCCCGTCCGGAAGTCGGGTGCGCCCGAACACCTCGATCGGGGTGGCCATGTCGAATGCCACGACATGGTCCAGAGCAAGCACCGCCACCGTATGCATGTTTGGCATGCTAGCCGAATTCCCGCCATGCATATCAGGAGGGCACTTGATGCGCAAAGCAGGAAACACCAGTTCACAGTTCTGGCGAGAATCCGTTGAGGGTTGTCATAAACGCCTATGGGTTCCGACTCTGTGCCCCTCTAGCGTGGGTTCGGCAAACGCTGATCACGACGAGAGAGGTACGCGATGCTCGCCCAGTTCGTACTGTTCGACGGCTTCGACCCCCTGGATGTCATCGCCCCCTACGAGGTGCTTCACTCGGCCGGGATGCTCACCGACGGTGCCGTACAGGTGGAACTGGTGTCCGCGGAGGGGCCGCGCGACGTACTCAGCGGCCTACCGCCGCTGAGCCTGAGAGCAGTTGCCCGGCTGGACCCCGAGCGCGCCGATGTCGTCGTGCTGCCAGGTGCCGCAGGCGAGGTACGCGATCCGGCGGAGCTGGGCGAGGAAGAGCCGGCGAATGCCGTCCCGACCATCCTCGGACGCACGCTGGAGACCGATCTTCCGCACCTGGCGAAGCAGGCGCTCGAGCGCGAGGACACCGTCGTCGCCACAGTCTGTGGCGGCTCGCTGATTCTCGCCATGGCCGGCCTCATCGAGGGCCGGGCAGCCGCCACCCATTACCTCGGGCTCGATGTGCTCGACGCCACCGGCGCGGACTCGGTCGACGCCCGCGTCGTCGACGACGGCGACCTGATCACCGGCGGCGGCGTCACCTCCGGCCTGGACGTCGGGCTCTATCTCGTCGAGCGCGAGGTCGGCCCTCAGGTCGCCCTCAGCGTGGAGAAGCTGTTCGCGTACGAGCGCCGCGGCACCGTGTGGTCCCGCCGCGGCACCGCCCCCACCGTCACCTTCTGACCCGATCACCCGGAGAGATCCCCACCATGCCCGCAGAAGGCACCTGGCACCTGACCATCGACACCCCCCTGGGCGAGCAGCAGGCCCGCATCCTGCTCTCGGCACAGCCCGACGGCACCTGGCACGGCAGCGCCGAGGACCTCACGTCCGGAGAACACGCCCCGCTGACCGACGTCACCGTCCAGGGCAGTGCGATCACCTACCGGCAGTCGATCACCAAGCCCATGCGACTGCACCTCGTCTTCCAACTCGTGCTGGAAGGAGACCGGCTCACGGGCCGGGCCAAGGCAGGCCGGCTGCCCGGCACCAAGGTGACCGGCAGGCGCGTCACGGGCACCGGCGCGGAACCGGGCGTGCTGTGATGACAAAGCTCCTGCTCTGTCTCCATGTCCTGGCCGCCATCATCGCCGTCGGTCCGGTCACGGTCGCAGCCAGCATGTTTCCCCCCGCCGTACGCCGCGCCCAGGCCGCCGGTCCTGACGCGGCCGCGGTGGGAACGGTCCGCCTCCTGCACCGCATCTGCCGGGTCTACGCCGCAGTCGGCCTTGCCGTCCCGGTGTTCGGCTTCGCCACTGCGAGCAGCCTAGGCGTCCTGGGCGACTCCTGGCTCATCGTCTCGATCGTGCTGACCACCGGCGCGGCAGGTGTCCTCGCGCTGCTCGTACTGCCCCGCCAGGACGCCCTGCTCGCGCAACTCGGCACGGGAGCCGTCCCCGTCGAGCGAAGTCGCACCGCGCAGCTCGCCATGTTCACCGGGATCTTCAACCTGCTGTGGGCCGTGGTGACCATTCTGATGATCGTCCGCCCCGCGTCGACCACGGGAGCATGACCGTGCCGCGCATCATGGCGGCGGGCCGCCCGCACGTCCCCGCACACGGACTTCCGCGGTCTGTGGCCGAGGCCGCTTCCCCATCGACCTGATGCTCTGAGCGGGCGCGCCGCCTCCCGGCGGCCGGCACATCCCATCCCGCGGGGAGCGCGCAGCGCGCCTGGACAACGCCGCCGTGGCGTAAGCCCGCGCCCTGCTCGAAGCAGGCAGGACAGTGATACGCCAACTCGCCCCGGACGGACGGTCCTGCGTACCGAACAATCCGGGAGACAGCCACGTGTCTCATCGAGTCCCAGGTGCCGCCGCGAATGTTGATCTTCGGCGTCATCGCCGGGGGCGTCCGGACCGAGGGCGCATCAGCGGCTGCGGACGGGAGACGCTCCGTGGGCGAGGAGCATGTAGGTGTTTTCCAACTCGTCCTGGACGACGTGGGCGTCCCCCGCGACCGTTCGCACGACGAGGTCGTCCTCCGGGACGTGGACCTGATACTGCCAGCCTTGCGGGAGTTGCAGCCGCCGGCCGAGCGAGGCCAGAGAGTCCATCGTCTGACTGTCGTCCACGGTATGGGAGTACGCCTGGAGAACGTAGGTGCGGTCGACCGGGGCGACCAGTGTGTGCACCGGCTTGCCGCTGGACAGGACGTACTCGGTGTCCCGTTTCACCGTGGTGTCGACGTAGAACTTCTTGCCCGTCGCCCCGGTGAGGTCGATCCCCGCGGGGATGCGGACCTCGGCCACCCAGCGCGCCTCCAGGCCGTCGAACATCGCCGTGTCCCCCCAGTGGAACGCCGTGACCTCGTCGATCGTCCAGAAGCGGGGTCCGTTCAGGAACACCATCGGCACCTGGAACTGCTCCGCCAGCGCACGGGGGTCGAGCGCGTTCCACCGTTCCGGCGGACAGTCGTTGAGTCCGAAGGTGGTGTAGACGGCCGCCTTGAGCCCGTCCTCATCCGGCGAGATGAGAAGGATCTCGCCGTAGCGAGCGTTCCGCAGACCGCTCAGGTGTCGGGGCGCTTTCGTCGTGTGGGACATCGCTCCTCCTTCTCACAGCCCGTTTCCGCTCCTGGGCGGAGACCGTCTGCGGGGCCCGGGCCCGCCATGGGGCGGGCCCGGGAAGTAGTGCCGCGGGTTGTCCACTCCCTCAAGAGCACCACACGCGTGGCGAAGTCGCACGCCGTTCCCGGTGGCGTCGGGCGACATCCGGGCGGACAAGGGCTGTACGGGATGGTCAGCCGGTGAGGAGGGAGTCGTCCTCGGGGAGGGCGCCGGGAAGCTGATGGCGGGCAGCGATGAGGGCCGTGTCCACGTCGCGGGTGCCGGTGGACACGCACAGGGTGTAGGCGATGTCGTCCATTCGCTGCCGGACCTCGGCACTTCCGTTCTCGGCCTGGAGGATCCTCAGCGTTTCGTACTGCTCGATCAGGTTCTTCAGGACCGCCGGGTGAGCCATCAGCATGGGCAACTCTCCTTCTTCCACGGTACGAACACCTATGTGACCTGGATGCTGCTGCGAATATCCGCCTCCGCCGGCTTCATGCAGGGTCTTGTGCAGGCTCGAGCGGGAGGTCGATGCACGGCGTCGACGCAGGACACGTCCTCGGCGAGGCGCGGCATCAGGGTCCGCTGCTCATTTTCCTTCCTCGTCGTCTCCCAGCGGCGGAGCGACGCCTTTCCCTGGCTCGATGACGTCCCGCCGTTCGCCGCTCGTGACGTGGGCGAGCTCGGCGACGCCGGGGTGGTGGAGGTCGAAGGCCGGTGATTCGGAGCGAATCCTCGGCAGCGTGACGAAGTTGTGGCGGGGCGCAGGGCAGGACGTCGCCCACTCCAGGGACCGGCCGTACCCCCACGGGTCGTCGACATCGATCCGCTTGCCGTACCTGGCCGTCTTCCACACGTTGTAGAGGAACGGCAGTGTGGAGGCGCCGAGAAGGAACGCGCCGATGGTGGAGATCGTATTGAGGGCGGTGAATCCGTCGGCGGCCAGGTAGTCGGCATACCGGCGGGGCATTCCTTCGGCTCCCAGCCAGTGCTGGAGAAGGAACGTGGTGTGGAAGCCGATGAACAGAGTCCAGAAATGGATCTTCCCGAGGCGCTCGTCAAGCATGGTGCCGGTCATCTTGGGCCACCAGAAGTGGAACCCGGCGAATGTCGCGAACACGACGGTGCCGAAGACGACGTAGTGGAAGTGGGCCACCACGAAGTACGAATCGGTGACTTGGAAGTCCATCGGCGGGGAGGCGAGGATGACGCCGGTCAGTCCGCCGAACAGGAACGTCACAAGAAACCCGATGGACCACAGCATCGGTGTCTCGAAGGACAGGGACCCTCTCCACATGGTGCCGATCCAGTTGAAGAACTTGACGCCTGTCGGCACGGCGATGAGGAAGGTCATGAAGGAGAAGAACGGCAGCAGGACGGCGCCGGTGGCGAACATGTGATGGGCCCACACGGTCACCGACAGACCGGTGATGGCGATGGTGGCGCCGACCAGCCCGACGTAGCCGAAGATCGGTTTACGGGAGAAGACCGGGATGATCTCGGTGACGATACCGAAGAACGGCAGCGCGATGATGTAGACCTCGGGGTGCCCGAAGAACCAGAACAGGTGCTGCCACAACAACGCGCCGCCGTTTTCCGGATTGAAGACCTGGGCACCGAATCGGCGGTCGGCCTCCAGAACGAGCAGGGCTGCCGCGAGGATGGGGAAGGCGAGCAGGACCAGTACCGAGGTGAACAGAATGTTCCAGGTGAAGATCGGCATGCGGAACATCGTCATACCGGGCGCGCGCAGGCACAGGATCGTGGTGATGAAATTGACCGCGCCGAGGATCGTGCCGAATCCGGACAGCGCCAGGCCCATGATCCACATGTCTCCGCCGGCGTAGGGGGTTCGCTCGCCCCCGCTGAGCGGGGTGTAGGCGGTCCAGCCGAAGTCGGCGGCGCCCTGCGGGGTCAGAAAGCCGCTCGTGGCGATGAGCCCGCCGAACAGAAACAGCCAGAACGACAGCATGTTCAGGCGGGGGAAGGCGACGTCGGGCGCACCGATCTGCAGCGGCATGACGGCGTTGGCGAAGCCGGCGAAGGTCGGGGTGGCGAAGAACAGCAGCATGATCGTGCCGTGCATCGTGAACGTCTGGTTGTACTGCTCACTGGACATGATCTGCAGGCCGGGCCGGGCCAGTTCCGCCCGTAGCGCCAGGGCCATCAGCCCGCCGATCACAAAGAACATGAACGAGGCGATCAGATACAGATGGCCGATCCTCTTGTGGTCGGTCGTCGTGATCCAGCTGACCAGCACGCTGCCAGGTGTACGTTCCGCGACCGGGACAGGAGCCACTGGTTCGGTGGAGATGGCCATACGAATCCCCTACGTTGCCCGTCGGCGAGTGTGACGTGCGGCGGAGTGCACCTTCGACGCCCGGCACACGCTACGGGCCCGGTTCTTCAGTGGCTGGATTGGTCGGCGCGTTTCGGAAATAGGCGTCTCATGCGACTTTTGCTCCCGCCCGGGCGCGGCGTATTCCCTTGCCTCGACACGGCATGTAGGGGCGCGGCGGGGCGCGGGAGTTCAGGGACGCCGGGCCGGCCGCCGACCGTAACCGGGTTCCGGCGGGCTGACGGGAGCTGCGGCGGCAACAATGCGGCTACCTGCTCGAAAGCTGCTCGGTCAAAGGCGCGCAGGACGACGATACCAACCCTGACTGGCGCGATGCGGCTGCTCCTGCCGATCGCCCGGGCGCAGACATACGAGGGAGGCGAAGGGGGGTCTTCCCGGCAAGAGCGGGCACCGACGCTGCTGGTACTCCAGCAGCGGTCGGCATTCCTCCTGGGCCGAAGCTCGATCGGGGCACGCGTGTTGCCCTGTCGTCAGACGGGGGGCTCCCCGTGGGCCGCGCCGGTCATCGGCTCCGTGACCGAGCGCTGATGGGGAATCGGAGGAATCGGCAGCTCTCCCTGCTGCACGGCAATGGTCCGTGTGGGAGCGGGAATGCTGATGCCCTCGGCGCGGTAGCGCCGGTGAAGACGCTTGATGAACTCGTGCTTGATCCGGTACTGGTCACTGAACTCGCCGACCCCCAGGATCACGGTGAAGCTGATCCTGGAGTCGCCGAACGTGTGGAAACGTACGGCCGGTTCATGGTCGGGCAGGCCACCGTCGATGTCCTCCATCACGCTCTCGACGACCTCGGTGGTGACCCGCTCGACATGGTCCAGGTCGCTGTCGTAGCCGACTCCGACCTGGACGTTGAGCGTCATCGCCTGTTCCGGGCGGTGGTAGTTGGTCATGTTGGTGCCGGAGAGCTGCGTGTTGGGGATGATCACCAGGTTGTTGGAGATGTGGCGGACCACGGTGTTGCGCCAATTGATGTCGACGACATAGCCCTCCTCGCCGCTGCTGAGCCGGATGTAATCCCCGGGCTGCACGGTTCTGGACGCAAGGATGTGCACACCTGCAAAGAGGTTGGCGAGGGTGTCCTGCAAGGCCAGGGCGACCGCCAGCCCTCCCACGCCCAGCGCGGTGAGCAGGGGGGCGATGGAGACGCCCATGGTTTCCAGTACGACGAGGAAACCCATGGCGAGCACCACGACGCGCGAGATGTTCACGAAGATCGTGGCCGAACCGGCGACACCGGACTTGGAGTTGGCCAGGGCCTGCACAAGGCCGGCGACGATCCTCGTGGCCGTGAGGGTCGCGGCCATGATGAGCACGGCGGTGAGCGTCATGGTGACGTTGCGTCCGACCCTGGCGTTCAGCGGCAGAACCGACGCCGCGACCGCGGCGCCGCCGGTGATCGCGGCCCAGGGGACCAGTGCCCGCAGAGCGTCGACGATGATGTCGTCGCCGCTCCAGCGGGTTCTGCCGGCCCGTTCGCCGAGCCATTTCAGGATCAGGCGCAGTAGGAGGGCGGCCGCGATTCCGGCGCCCATCGCGATTCCCGCGACGATCAGGTCGTGCAGCGTGAGGTCCCGGTTCACCGCACCCCTCCGATGCCGCCGAGAAGGGCGCGGGCGGCGACGGTCGCCGCCGGGAGCCGGATGTGATGTCTCGTCACCTTGCCACCTGTGCATTCTGGGAGTGCGGTTGTGCCGTCGCGTCGGCCCCGAACGGAGTCGATGCGGCGCGACCTGACATCCTGCCGCACTGCGCAGTCGGCCTTTCGGGTGACCCACCTCGCCACGGCGCCGGGGCGCCACGCCATGTGACAGGGGTCAGCGAGCCCGGTGGGGACCTGGGAACGCGGCGCCTCAGGTTCCGGGACGTCAGTTCGAAAGGCCGCTCCGGAATGCCCCCGGATGTCGCCCCGCGCACCTCCGCCGATGGGGCGCTGCTACAAATTGCTGATCGCGTTGAACACTGCCCGGGTCTCTTCCGTATGTAGTCCAGCGCTTCTCCCTCACCCGGCGCACGTTCACGGCGACCGGCAACGAAGCATAGGAGTTCCTTTGAGAAATACATCCCGAAGACGCTCGAAAAAGGGCAGAAGAGTAGTTGCTGCCTCCATCGCGCTCATGCTGGGCGGGGGTGGTCTTATCGTGGCCAACTTCAGCGCCTCCGCGGGCGAAGGATGGGGCGGAGGTGGGAACGAGCAGAATCAGACCCAGAGTGCCGGCCCTTCCGCGTCCACCATCAAGTGTCCCGAGGTTGCGAACGGGCTCCCCGAGGTGCCCGAGGGGGCCAGGCCGGAGGTCGACCGCGAACTGGCCACGTTGGACAGTCAGATCACCGAGGCCTACCAGCGGTTCGTCGACGAGAAGGAGCAGATAGAGCGGGATCCGCAGTTCGCCCGGAACGCTGTCCTCGAACCGCTGAAGGACAAGCGTGCGGCGAGCATCGACCGCATTGCCACAGCCATCGGCCGCGTGGCTGGGCAGCCCCCGCAGGGACTGGAATCCATGGCCCCTTGCACTCTGCAGGTGGATGACGCGGACGGCGCCGACGCCGGTGAGGGCAACGGCCAGGGGCAGGACCAGGATGACGGCCAGAACGGAGACGGCCAGAACAACGGGAACGGTGAGCAGGGCGACGCCGGCGGCCAGGCCGGTAACGGCCCCGAGGCGTCGGACTTCGTCGACATCCAGTCCGTGCAGCCCAATGTCCAGAACCCGCGGAAGCGCCGTGGCAGCTCCCGCGGCACCTTCACCACCGACTGCGGTGTGAACGCGAACGGCAAGTTCAACCCGGACAACGTGATCGTCGCACCCGGTGTGAGCAACGGCGCGCACCATATGCACGACTACGTGGGCAACCAGGCCAACGACGCGTTCGCGAGCGACGAGGATCTGGCCAATGGCGACACCACCTGCCGCGATCAGGGTGACAAGTCGACGTATTACTGGCCCGTGCTGCGTCTGCAGAACGGCCAGAACGAGGCCGACGCACAGGCCGATGGCGGCGGCAAGGACAAGAACGTCGGAGAGATCCGGACGCCGACCCAGGTCACGCTGAACTTCGTGGGCAGCCCGGTGGGCAAGGTCACCGCGATGCCCCGCTTCCTGCGGATCATCACGGGTGACGCCAAGGCGTTCGTCAACGGCAACGCCAATGCCAATGCCTCCTGGAGCTGCACCGGATTCGAGGACCGCCAGCTGAAGGACAAGTACCCGATCTGCCCCGAGGGCAGCCAGGTGGTCCGTTCCTTCAAGTTCCAGAGCTGCTGGGACGGTCAGAACATCGACAGCGCCAACCACCGCACGCATGTGGCCTTCGCCGACCAGAACGGCCGGTGCGGCAACGGCTTCAAGGCCATTCCGCAGCTGGTGCAGCGGATCGTCTACGACGTGCCGCCGCCGGTCTTCGAGGGGGACAACTCCGCTGTGTTCGCGGTCGACTCGTTCCCGGAGCAGCTGCACAAGCCGGTCACCGACCACGGCGACTTCATCAACGTCTTCGACGACAACCTCATGCGCAACCTGGTGAGTTGCATCAACGAGGGACGAAAGTGCGGTCCCGGCGGCGCCGGCGCCCCTCCGGCCGACAACGAGCCGAAGGCTGAGGTTCCGGCTGAGTCGGCTGCTCCTACGCCTGGTGCGCAGGACAGGCCGGATGCCGCTGGTGGGCAGAAGCCGGCGAAGGCTGAGGTTCCGGCCGGGTCGGGTGCTGCTGCGTCTGGTGCGCAGGACAGGCCGGATGCCGCTGGTGGGCAGAAGCCGGCGAAGGCTGAGGTTCCGGCCGGGTCGGGTGCTGCTGCGTCTGGTGCGCAGGACAGGCCGGATGCCGCTGGTGGGCAGAAGCCGGCGAAGGCTGAGGTTCCGGCCGGGTCGGGTGCTGCTACGTCTGGTGCGCAGGGCACGCCGGACGCCGGTGGGACCGGCGTGGTGGCTGACGCAGGCAGCGAGCCACAGGCCGGACAGGGCGGGCTTGCCGCCACCGGCGCTCAGCTGTGGCCCTCCGCGGCCGGAGCTGTGCTGCTGATCGCGGGCATCGTGCTCCTCCGGACGACGCGCACCCGACGGGAGACCGCGCGCCATCAGTGAAGCCGGCCCACTTCGGCCCTGGCCGGACCTGTAGCACGGGCCGGCCAGGGCTGACGCCGCGACGGCGGACACCCGTGACAGGGGAAGCTCGCTTCGACGAGGAGCTTGGACGCCGTTGCGGACATGCGGGCCACGCCGAGTGGGTGCTGCCACGCGCAGGGGCGGCTGAGCTAGACGAAGCTGGACGTCATGCGCCCGTCGGAAGCCCGCTACTTGATACGGCTGTCAGCCGGTCACACACCAAGAGGCCGCGATCACTGCTGATTCGCGGCCTCGAGACGCTGTGGATCGCGGCCCTGCCGTGCGGAGCGACCGGTGCTGTCAGGCGGTGTCGGCGCCGCCGAAACGCGCACGGTAGGACTCCAGGTCCTCTTCCGTGATCTTCGCGAACAGTACCGGCGGAACAACGAAGGCCGTGCCCGCGGGCACCGCATCCAGGGACCCGGCCTGCTCCGCAGTGACCCACGCCGCGGTGTCATCGGGCAGAGCGAACGCGTCCCGCATGGCCTTCGCGGAGGACGGGATGAAAGGCTCCGACACGACCGCGTACAGGTGGATGAGGTTCATCGCCGTACGCAGGGTCAGCGCGGCGGCTTCCGGATCGGTCTTGATCTCCAGCCAGGGAGCCTTCTCCTCCAGGTAGGAGTTGCCCGCGCTCCACAGCGAACGCAACGCGTGCGCGGCCTTGCGGAACTGCAGCGTCTCCATGTGGTCCTCGTACTCGGCGAGCAGGCGGGCGATCTCCTCGCCCAGCTTCTGCTCGGCGTCACCGGCCTCGTGACCGGCAGGAACCTCGTCACCGAACCGCTTGCGGGAGAAGGACAACACCCGGTTGACGAAGTTGCCCAGGGTGTCGGCCAGGTCCTTGTTCACACAGGAGGAGAACAGCTCCCAGGTGAACGAAGTGTCGTCGGACTCCGGGGCATTGGCGATGAGGAAGTAGCGCCAGTAGTCGGCGGGCAGCAATTCCAGTGCCGCGTCCGTGAAGATGCCTCGCCGCTGGGAGGTGGAGAACTTACCGCCGTAGTAGTTCAGCCAGTTGAAGGCCTTGACGTAGTCGACCTTCTTCCATGCCTCGCGGGTGCCCAGCTCGGTGGCCGGGAACATCACGGTGTGGAAAGGGACGTTGTCCTTGGCCATGAACTCGGTGTACCGCACGTCGTCGGCCTCGTACCACCAGGACTTCCAGTCCCGCGCCGCCGGGTCTGTGTCTCGCGCGGCGTCCGCCCACTCCTTCGTGGCGCCGATGTACTCGATCGGGGCGTCGAACCAGACGTAGAAGACCTTGCCCTCGGCAGCCAGCTCGGGCCAGGTGTCGGCAGGGACCGGCACGCCCCAGTCCAGGTCGCGGGTGATGGCCCGGTCGTTGAGGCCCTCGGTCAGCCACTTGTGGGCGATGGAGGAGGCCAGCGGCGGCCAGCTGCCGCTGCCGTTGCCGTCCAGCCAGGCTTCGACCTCGTGCTGGAGCTTGGACTGCAGAAGGAAGAGGTGCTTCGTCTCGCGGACCTCCAGCTCACTGCTGCCACTGATGGCGGAGCGCGCGTCGATGAGATCCGTGGGGTCCAGCACACGGGTGCAGTTCTCGCACTGGTCGCCGCGGGCCTTGTCGTAGCCGCAGTAGGGGCACGTACCGACGATGTAGCGGTCCGGCAGGAAGCGCCCGTCGGTCACCGAGTACACCTGGCGGATCGCCCGCTCCTCGATGAAGCCGTTCTCCTTCAGCTTCCGCGCGAAGTGCTGCGTGATCTCGACGTTCTGCTGGGAGGAGCTGCGGCCGAAGTGGTCGAAGGACAGGCCGAAGCCGTCGTAGATCGCCTTCTGGATGTCGTGCTGCTGTGCGCAGAATTCCGCGACAGGCAGACCGGCGTCCTTGGCCGCGAGCTCCGCCGGCGTGCCGTGTTCATCGGTCGCACAGATGTAGAGGACGTCGTGACCGCGCCGGCGGAGGTACCGGGAGTACACATCCGCCGGGAGCATCGACCCGACCATGTTGCCCAGGTGCTTGATCCCGTTGATGTAGGGCAGCGCGCTGGTGATCAGGTGTCGAGCCATCCTCGGATGCTCCATTTCGTACGTACGGCGCCGATGACCGTGCCTCGGCGAGCCCAAGTCGGGAGGCCGCAGCCGACGCGACGCTCAGGTCGCACGGTAGGTCACGTACAGTGACGGATCGGGTCTGCGGGCCGTCGTCATCGTATCGAACCCGGGGACGGTCCCTGCCAGCCGTTTATTGCTCGCCCGCGGGTGAAAGGGCGCTCGGCCGCCCGGGACGGGTCGCCGTCTCGCGACGTCGGCGCTCCGATGCGACGGTGAGTGAGTGACTCCTCCCGGTCGGGAAAGGCGGTGGGACGATGGAGCGGCCTCTGGTCGTGGGAATCGACGGTTCCGACCCCAGCCTCGAAGCGGTGGACTGGGCCGTGGACGAGGCGGCTCTCCATGGCCTTGCGCTGCGCCTGGTCTACGCGTCCCGGTGGGAGCGGTACGAGGGTGCCGTGTCGGCGGACAGCTCCGACCGCCCGTCGGAGCAGGAGCTGATCGACACCCTCGTCGGTGACGCCGTGGAGAGCGCCCGCCACCGCAACCCCGCTGTCGAGGTCGTCACCGATGTTCTGGCGGAGGACACCGTGACCGCGCTGGTGAACGAGAGCCGCCACGCCGCGATGCTGGTCACCGGAGCGCGCGGCCGGGAGACTTTCACGGGCCGACTGCTGGGCTCGGTGTCACTGGGAGTCGCGGCGCGCGCCCACTGCCCGGTGGTCGTGGTACGAGGTGACACAGCAGGTCGGGAGGGCGCCTACCGGCGCATCCTGCTGGGGGTCGCCGACATGGACGAGGGATCGAGCGCCATCCGCTTCGCTTTCCGGGAGGCCGCGGCACGCGGCTGCGAACTCGAGGTGGTCCGGGCGTGGCGCCGTCGGGTGCACGAGAGCGCCGACCGTCGACAGCACCAGCAAACTGCGGCCGCCCAGATCGACGCGGCGGTAGCCGAGGGCGTACAGGAGCACCCCACGCTCGCGCTGCGTCGCTCCACCGTCGAGGGCCCGCCGCACAAGGTGCTGGTGGAGCGCAGCGCCGCGGCGGACCTGGTCGTGGTCGGTGCGCGGCGCCGGCAGGGCCACTTCGGTCTCCAGCTCGGCAGGGTGGCGCACACGGTGCTCCATCACAGTCAGTGCCCCGTCGCCGTGGTGCCACAGACGGCATGACGGCGGACGGAGCAGCTCTGCCCTCGGGCGGCCGATTCGTCCGTCGGGGGCAGAGGGCGGAGGCGTATATCAACGACATGGCACGGGGCCGGGGCGGATTGCGGCACAGTCGAAGCAATCCGGCCGGGACCGGCGCGCAGGCTCCTTGACCGAGGGTCAGGCCTCTACGATGCTGTTGTTGCGACACGTGAGATGCGTGCCGTAATAAGCAACGCATGTCCCATGGGCTCAGAACAGTCGAGGAGTGGCCATGACTCACCAGGTCCGTGCTGTTGTCGCACGAGGGAAGGGCGCCCCCGTCAGCCTGGAAACGATCAACGTGCCCGACCCCGGCCCGGGCGAGGCCCTGGTGAAAGTCGAGGCCTGCGGGGTCTGCCACACCGATCTGCACTATCGCGAGGGCGGCATCAACGACGACTTCCCCTTCCTGCTCGGACATGAGGCGGCGGGCCGGGTGGAGGCGGTCGGCGAGGGCGTCACCGACGTCGAACCCGGCGACTTCGTCATCCTGAACTGGCGTGCGGTCTGCGGTCAGTGCCGGGCCTGCCTGCGGGGGCGGCCCTGGTACTGCTTCAACACCCACAACGCCACGCAGAGGATGACCCTCGCTGATGGCACCGAGCTGTCCCCGGCCCTGGGCATCGGAGCCTTCGCCGAGAAGACGCTGGTGGCGGCCGGGCAGTGCACCAAGGTCGACCCCGCGGTCTCCCCGGCCGTCGCGGGCCTGCTGGGCTGCGGAGTGATGGCCGGGATCGGCGCCGCGATCAACACCGGCCGGGTCGGGCGCGGGGACTCCGTCGCGGTCATCGGGTGCGGCGGCGTCGGTGACGCGGCGATCGCCGGATCCCGGCTCGCGGGGGCATCGAAGATCATCGCGGTGGACATCGACGAGCGGAAGCTGGCCACCGCCAAGAAGATCGGCGCCACCCACACCGTCAACTCCAGGGAGACCGATCCGGTGGAGGCGATCCGCGAACTGACCGGCGGCTTCGGCGCCGACGTCGTCATCGATGCGGTCGGCCGCCCGGAGACGTACGAACAGGCCTTCTACGCCCGCGACCTGGCCGGGACAGTCGTCCTGGTCGGGGTGCCGACCCCGCAGATGAAGCTGGAACTGCCGCTGCTGGACGTCTTCGGACGCGGCGGAGCGCTCAAGTCGTCCTGGTACGGGGACTGCCTCCCGAGCCGCGACTTCCCGATGCTGATCGACCTCCATCTGCAGGGGCGCCTGGATCTGGAGGCGTTCGTGACCGAGACGATCGCGCTCGACGACGTCGAGAAGGCCTTCGAGCGGATGCATCACGGCGACGTGCTGCGCTCGGTGGTTCAGTTCTGATGGCCGCCCGTATCGACCACCTGGTCACCTCCGGCACGTTCTCCCTGGACGGCGGCACCTGGGACGTCGACAACAACGTGTGGATCGTCGGCGACGACAGGGAGGCGGTCGTCATCGACGCCGCGCACGACGCGGACGCCATCGTGGCCGCGCTCGTCGGCCGTACGCTCCGCGCGATCGTGTGCACACACGCCCACAACGACCACATCGACGCCGCCCCCGCACTCGCCGACCGGACCGGCGCTCCGATCCTGCTGCACCCGGACGACCTGCCGCTGTGGAAGCAGACCCACCCCGAGCGGCTGCCCGACGCCGGGCTGGCCGACGGGCAGCTCGTGACGGTGGCGGGTGTCGATCTGACGGTGCTGCACACCCCCGGCCACGCGCCCGGCGCCGTCTGCTTGTACGCGCCCGCTCTGAACGCCCTGTTCAGCGGTGACACCCTGTTCGCCGGCGGCCCGGGGGCGACGGGCCGCTCGTTCAGTCACTTCGGCACCATCATCGAGTCGATCCGGGACCGGTTGCTGGCACTGCCCGACGTCACCGTCGTGCACACGGGCCACGGCGACACGACCACCATCGGCGCGGAGGCCCCGCATCTGCCGGAGTGGATCGACCGCGGGTTCTGACCGCCTCGCGGGCGGCCCCGGGTCAGCACGTGACGACGCTGACCCGGGGCCGCCCGCGAGGTGCTGTTGTACGTCACCTTCATGTCGGCGCCGACGTCGCGCACCTTCTGGCGGACCTGTCGGGCGGGACCGCATCCGTGCCTTCGCCGCGCAGCAACCGCGGCGCACGGCGTGTCCCCTTCGGCCGCCGGTCGGGGCGGTCCCGGTCCGTGAACAGCCGCGGTCGAGGCACTGCGGATCCGGCGCACCCGGTCGTCCACGGTGTCGGTGGTGTCGGTGTCGGTTTCGACCGGCTCAGGGCCCTCGCCCTCGCGGCCGAGGGGTATCGCCGGTGCTGTGACCACGGCCGGTGGCCCGAGCGACCCAAGAGCTCCGCGCGCACCGGGCCCACGCGGGACTGAAGGCCGTCCTCGTCCGGTGCGGTGACGTAGCGCGGGCGTCCGCCACAGGCCCCACGGTGTGCGGGCCGGAGGGGCCGGTACCCACTGTGAACAGCCCGAAGACACTGATCGCCATGCCGTTCCCTTCGGATCGTGAGTTGTGCAGTGCGCACGGTGTTGCGTAGAAAGAAACATGAGCAAGTGGTCCGCGTGTCCGGGGGATGCCTTGACACGGGCTTTGGGGGACTTCAAACTGACGTTGCGCTTACCGCAATCCGTTTCGCTATATGCACCCGAGGTGTCATGATGATTCCCGCGTGCCGTCTCGCGGATCTGCCGCGAGGCGAGGCCTACCGGCTCGACATCGATCCGCCCGTGTCGGTGTTCCACACCGATGCCGGCGAGATCTTCGCCATCGACGACACATGCACCCACCAGGACGCGTCGCTCGCCGACGGCTGGCTGGAGGGGGGCGAGGTCGAATGCCCGCTGCATGCCTCGAAGTTCGACCTCCGGACCGGAGCCGTCGATTCGCCGCCGGCCAGGCTCCCCGTCCGCACCCACCAGGTCCTGATCGAGGACGGGATGATTCACGTCCTGCCGTCCACGGAGGCCCCGAATCTGCCGCCCTGCATCGCGGCGCGGCTCGCCGGAGGTCCCGCGTGAGAACCGTGGCCGTGGTCGGCGCCTCGCTCGCCGGACTCTCGGCCGCACGCTCACTGCGCAAACAGGGCTACGACGGGCGGCTGGTCGTGATCGGTGACGAGCCGCACCGCCCTTACGACAGGCCCCCGTTGTCCAAGGAGTTCCTCGCAGGCGAGATCGGCGAAACGGATCTCGCGCTGGAGGCGGAGGGCGAGGATCTGCGGGCGGAGTGGATGCTCGGTGTCCGGGCCGCCGGATTCGACCGCAACGACCGTGCGGTGAGGCTCGCCGACGGCCGGTCGGTACGGGCCGACGGAGTCGTCATCGCCACGGGTGCGATCGCGCGCATGCTGCCGGGCGGCGAGGGCCTCGCCGGGGTGCATACGCTGCGCACCCTGGACGACGCCCGTGCCCTGCGGGCCGACCTGGCCCGGGGCGGGCGGCTGGTGGTGATCGGCGGCGGGTTCATCGGTGCCGAGGTCGCCTCGACCGCGTACGGCCTGGGACTTGATGTGACGGTCGTCGAGGCGGCGCCGACGCCACTGGCCGGGCCGCTCGGTGAGGTCATGGGGGGCGTGGTCTCCACGCTCCACGCGGACCACGGCGTCCGCCTGCTGTGCGGCGTGGGTGTTCAGGGGCTCTCGGCGGCCGGCTACGGGCAGAGGGTGGACGCGGTCCTGCTCCAGGACGGGCGGCGGCTCCCGGCCGACACGGTCGTCGTCGGCGTGGGTGCCCGCCCGTGCGTCGAGTGGCTGGACGGGAGCGGACTCCTGCTGGACAACGGCGTCACATGTGGCGCGGACGGGCGCACAAGTGTTGACAGTGTGGTCGCGGTCGGTGACTGTGCCTCCTGGTACGACCCGCTCGCCGGGGTCCACCGTCGCGTCGAGCACTGGACCGGCGCACGGGAACGCCCCGACGCGGCCGTGGCCGCGCTGCTGTCCGGTGGTGCGGCGGCACCGGGGGTGCCCAAGCCGCCGTACTTCTGGTCGGACCAGTACGGCGTACGGATCCAGTTCGCCGGGCATTCCGCCGGGGCCGACAGCGTGACGGTCGAGGAGGGGCTCCCGGACGACCGCAGCTTCCTGGCGGTCTACAGGCGGTCGGGGCATCCGGTCGCGGTCCTCGGGATGAACCAGCCGCGCCTGTTCACCCGCTGGCGCAAGCAGCTTGCTGCCGCTACGCCTTGACGCCATCGGTGGCGATCACCGCTGTTGCTTGTCACGCTCTTCGTTTCATACAGCACAACGCCGTACAGGACGTACTGGTCCCCGGCGTGACGACCGATCGACGACATTCCCCGCGAGGAGTGCACTGTGACCTCGACCAGCCTGCCGGACAGCCTGATCGTCACCCTCCCCGGCTCCTATTACACCGATCCCGGGATCTTCGCCCAGGAACAGGAGCAGATCTTCGAGGCGATGTGGTTCTGCGTCGCGCGCTCCTCCGACCTGGCCGGGCCCGGTGCCTTCCGGACCGTCGAGGTCGGCCGCGAGAGCCTCCTCGTCACCCGGGCCCGGGACAACTCCGTCCGCGCCTTCCTCAACGTCTGTCGGCACCGCGGCGCCAAGCTCTGCACGGAGGAGTCCGGCGAGGTCAAGCGCGCCTTCCAGTGCCCTTACCACGCGTGGACGTACGACCTGACGGGCAAACTCGTCGCGGCGCCCAACCTCACCAAGATGCCCGACGTGGGCCGGGTCGAGTACGGCCTGGCGAATGTGGCCTCTCGCGAATGGCTGGGCTACGTCTGGGTCTGCCTGGCCGAGACCCCGCCCTCGTTCGAGGATCAGGTCATGGGCGAGGTCGTCGCACGGCTCGGCGACGTGGAGTCCATCGAGCGTTACGGCATGGAGAACCTCCAGGTCGGCAAGCGGATCGTCTACGACGTGAAGGCGAACTGGAAGCTCATCATCGAGAACTTCATGGAGTGCTACCACTGCGCCACGATCCACCCGGAACTCACCGAGGTGCTACCGGAGTTCGCCGACGGCTACGCCGCGCAGTACTACGTGGGCCACGGTGCCGAGTTCGGCGCGGAGATCAAGGGCTTCACCGTGGACGGCTCCGCAGGTCTGGAGCGGATACCCGGGGTCTCGAAGGACCAGGACCGCCGCTACTACGCGATCACCGTCAGGCCGCAGGTGTTCATCAATCTCGTCCCCGACCATGTGATCTTCCACCGGATGTACCCGGTCGCCGTCGACCGCACCGTCGTCGAGTGCGACTGGCTCTACCTCAAGGACGTGGTGGACAGCGGCAGGGATGTCAGCCGCTCCGTTGAGCTGTTCGACCGGGTCAACCGGCAGGACTTCGACGCCTGCGAGCGCTGTCAGCCCGCGATGAGCTCCCGTCTGTACGCCAAGGGCGGCGTGCTCGTGCCCAGCGAGCACCACATCGGCGCCTTCCACGACTGGATCCATGAGCGCCTCGGCACCCGGCAGGCGGGCGCAGGCCGCACCGACGTCGGCGACGGCGCGCACGGCATCGCGTGAGGAACGTGCGACGACGCCCTGGCGGTCAAAGCGGTGATCAGGGCCTGGGCCGTCACGGGGGTCCCCGTGGCGCCCCACGCCCTGCTCATGGTGCCTGACCGAGAGGTCAACCCAGGTAGCCCATCCGGTGACTGATCTCGTCCGCCCCCTCGATCAGCAGCGGGGCGACCTCGCGCATCCGCTCGTCGGTCAGCCGGTACGAGGGCCCCGAGGCGCTGAGCGCCGCGATGACGTCTCCGTCCCGGGAGCGGATCGGCGCGGCCATGGCGTGCAGCCCGAGCTCCAGCTCCTCATGGGTCCAGGAGTAGCCGATCTCCCTGGCCTCGGCGAGGTTCTTCTCGAGCTTTGTCCTGGCGGTCAGGGTGTGGGGGGTCATCTTCTTCAGCCCTGTCTGCGACAGGAGCTCGGCGCGCTCCTTGGCCGGCAGATGGGCCAGCAGGATCTTGCCGCTGGAGGTGGCGTGCAGAGGGGTCAGCTGGCCGACCCAGTTGTGCGCCGCGACCGCTGCCGGGCCGCGCACCTGGAAGAGGTTGATCGCGAAGTGCTCCTGCATCACGGCGATGTTGACGGTCTCGCCGATCTGCTCCGCGAGGCGCTCGCAGACCGGGCGGCCCTGCTGTGTGACCTCGATGCGGCCCGTGACCGCGCCGGCCAGGCGCACGATGCCGAAGCCGAGACGGTATTTGCCGCGCTCGCCCGCCTGCTCCACCAGACCGCGCGACTCCAGCGCGCCGAGCAGGCGGAATGCGGTGGATTTGTGGACGTCGATCTCGGCCGCCACGTCGCTGACGCCCGCTTCGCCGTGCTGGGCAAGGATTTCCAGCACGCTGATCGCGCGGTCGACGGACTGGACCCCGCCGGGCTGCGCACCTGTCGTTTCGGTATCTGCGCTGTAGTTGCTCACAGCGAAACTATACGCGCAGTAAACAACGGCCGGGCGTGCGGCTCAGTGCCCCTACAAGTTGCGTTGCTCGCAACCTGGTGCGTATAGCGATACTCGTACTAGCATGCCACGCGTATCGAACGGCGAGATCGAGACGAGGCAGCCATGGCTCCCCTGCAGTACGACTTCGTCATCGTCGGCGGCGGATCGGCCGGCAGCGCACTGGCGAACAGGCTCTCCGCCGATCCGGGCAACCGGGTGCTGGTGCTGGAAGCCGGCCGGTCCGACTACCCCTGGGACGTCTTCATCCACATGCCCGCGGCGCTGACCTTCCCCATCGGCAGCCGCTTCTACGACTGGAAGTACGCGTCCGAGCCCGAGCCCCACATGGGCGGCCGTCGCGTCTACCACGCCCGCGGCAAGGTACTCGGCGGTTCCAGCAGCATCAACGGCATGATCTTTCAGCGCGGCAACCCCATGGACTACGAGCGGTGGGCGGCCGACCCGGGCATGGAGAAGTGGGACTACGCCCACTGCCTGCCGTACTTCCGGCGGATGGAGAACTGCCTGGCGGCCGATTCGGACGACGAGTTCCGCGGCCACGACGGCCCCCTCGTCCTCGAGCGCGGCCCGGCCTCCAGCCCGCTCTTCCCCGCCTTCCTCCAGGCGGCCCAGGAAGCCGGCTACCCCCGCACCGACGACGTCAACGGCTACCGGCAGGAAGGCTTCGCGCCCTTCGACCGCAATGTCCACCGCGGACGCCGCCTGTCGGCCTCGAAGGCATACCTCAAGCCCGTGAAGAGGCGGCCGAACCTTGACGTGAGGACCCGCGCCCTCGTCACCCGCGTGATCTTCGAGGGCAAACGGGCCGTCGGCGTCGAGTACCGGCGCGGGAGGGGAGCGGTCCAGCAGGTGCGAGCACGCGAGGTCATCCTCTGCGGCGGTGCGATCAACTCCCCGCAGCTGCTGCAGCTCTCCGGCGTCGGGAACTCCGAGGAGCTGGGGTCCCTGGGAATCGACGTCGTCCACCATCTGCCGGGCGTCGGAGAGAACCTGCAGGACCACCTGGAGGTGTACGTCCAGTACGCCTGCAAGCAGCCGGTCTCCATGCAGCCGTACATGAAGTGGTACCGCTATCCCTTCATCGGGCTGCAGTGGCTCTTCCGCAAGGGCCCGGCCGCCACCAACCACTTCGAGGCAGGCGGCTTCGCCCGCAGCAACGAGGATGTGGACTACCCCAACCTGATGTTCCACTTCCTGCCCATCGCAGTCCGCTACGACGGGACCTCGCCCGCCGGCGGGCACGGCTACCAAGTGCACGTCGGACCCATGTACTCCGACGCCCTCGGCTCCGTGAAGATCAAGAGCAAGGACCCGCGCGAGCACCCCGCCCTGCGCTTCAACTACCTCTCCACCGAACAGGACCGGCGTGAGTGGGTCGAGGCGATCCGGGTGACCCGCAAGCTCCTCGAGCAGCCCGCGCTCGCGCCGTACAACGACGGGGAGATCTCGCCCGGACCGTCCGTGCGGAGCGACGAGGAGATCCTCGCCTGGGTCGCGCAGGAGGGCGAGACAGCCCTGCACCCCTCCTGCACCTGCAAGATGGGCACCGACGAGATGGCCGTGGTCGACCCGGAGAGCATGCGCGTGCACGGACTCGAGGGGCTGCGCGTCGTGGACGCCTCCGTGATGCCCTACGTCACCAACGGCAACATCTACGCACCCGTGATGATGATCGCGGAGAAGGCCGCCGACCTCATCCTCGGCAGGGAGCCGCTCGCGCCCTCCAAGGCTCAGTACTACCGGCACCGTGACCCCCGGTGAGAACGCTGCTGAAGAACGTCCGCTACGAGGTCCTGCCGGCGGCGTCCACCGAGGACAAGGTCCTCGCCCATGTGCCGCTCGACGTGGTGGTCACGGTCACCGCCTCTCCGGTCAAAGGCCTCGAGCCGACCCTTGACCTCGCGACCCGGCTGGCGGCGCACGGCTACCCTGTCGTGCCGCACGTGCCGGCCCGGCTGCTGCGGGGCGGCGCCCATGTGGCGGAGGTGGTCCACCGGCTGCGGGAGGTGGGCGTGGACGACGTCTTCGTACCGGCGGGGGACGCGGATCCGCCGGCCGGCCCGTACGAGGGGGCGCTGCCCGTGCTGCGGCGGCTGGGCGAGCTGGGCAGCCCCTTCGCCGGGGTCGGCATCACCGGCTACCCCCAGAGGCATCCGCTCATCGCCGACGACATCACCATCCAGGCGATGTGGGACAAGTGCGCGCACGCGACGTACATCGTCAGCAACCTGTGCTTCGACCCGCGCGCGCTCGCGGAGTGGGTGACGCGGGTCCGCCGGCGCGATGTCACGCTCCCGGTGCACGTGGGCGTGGCCGGACCCGTGGAGCGTACGAAGCTGCTGGCGATGGCGGCGAAGGCAGGCGTGGGGGAGTCGGCGCGCTTCCTGGCCGGGCACGCCTCCTGGTTCCTGCGCTTCGCAGCGCCGGGCGGCTACTCGCCCGATCGGCTGCTGCGGCGCAGCGCGCCCGCGCTGACCGCGCCTTCGGCGGGGGTGGCGGGCCTGCACCTGTTCACGTTCAACCAGATCGCCGAGACGGAGCGGTGGCGTCGCGGCATGCTGGAGCGCCTCGACGGTTGCTAGCTGGGGCTCTGCCCCGGACCCCGCGCCTCAATCTCTTCGTCCGTGGGAGGACACTCCTCCTATGCCTTGCGGGCGTGGGAGGTACCCCACCTCACGCCGTGCGGGGGTCTGGTGGCCTGCCCCCCGTTCGGGATGGGGGTACCTTCCACGGCCGCCAGGCCGCTTAGGGGGCGGGGTGAGGAAGAAACCCCGCTTCCGCAATCGCGTACGGCTCAGCGGAAGACCACCGTCCGGTTTCCGTCCACCATGACCCGGCTCTCGCTGTGCCACTTCACCGCATGCGCCAGCACCTGCGCCTCCACGTCCCGCCCGACCGTGACCAGTTCGTCCGGGTCGAGCGAATGATCCACGCGGACCACGTCCTGCTCGATGATCTGCCCCTCGTCCAGGTCCGGAGTGACATAGTGCGCCGTCGCGCCGACGAGCTTCACGCCGCGCTCGTACGCCTGCAGGTACGGGCGTGCGCCCTTGAAACTCGGCAGGAAGGAGTGGTGGATGTTGATGGCCCGGCCCTCGAGCTGCTTGCACAGGTCGTCGGAGAGGATCTGCATGTAGCGGGCGAGCACCACCAGGTCGATGTCCAGGTCGCGCACCAGCTCCAGAAGTCGTGCCTCCGCCTCTGCCTTCGTCTCCCTGCTCACCGGGATGTGGTGAAAGGGGATGCCGTAGGTCCCGGCAAGCTCCTCGAACTCCTCGTGGTTGGAGACGATCGCCGGGATCTCGATGTTGAGCGCGCCGGTGCGCCGGCGGAAGAGCAGATCGTTCAGACAGTGGCCGAACTTCGAGACCATGATGAGCGTTCGGGTCGGGGTCGAGGCGTCCCGCAGGGTCCACGAGATCCGGTAGGCCTCGGCGACGGGGCCGAATCGGTCACGCAAGTTTTTCAAGTCGGTGTCCGGGTCGGAAACATCGAAGTGGACCCTCATGAAGAAGCGTCCCTGAAGCCGCTCGTCGAACTGCTGGCTCTCCAGGATGTTGCCGGAGTTCCTGACCAGATAGCCGCTCACGGCGTGCACCAGGCCGGCCTGGTCCGGGCACGAGAGCGTGAGGACGTATTCACGGCCAGGTTGCGGTCGAGGGGACATGGCAGCCTCCGTTGGTGCGTATTGCACAACACGGTGAGTGATACGCAACATGTTCAGCCTGTCGTGGCCCCTGGTCAAGGGAGGCGGGGCAACTGGGGCCGGGGGTGGAATCCGCCCGCCGTGCCTCTTGACGAAGGTCACACGGTTCGAGCATGGTGTTCCACCACAAGCAATGCGGTGCGTGATGCGCAACGAACTTCGCTCGAAGGGTTCCGCTCGTGGCAGACCTGTATCTGGACGGAGAATGGTGCGATCCGGTGGCCGGGGGCCACCGGGAGATCCACTGCCCCGCGGACGGGTCGCTTGTGGCGGTCGTGTCGGAAGGCACCCGGGCCGACAGCGAGGCCGCGATCGCCGCCGCCCGCCGGGCTTTCGACGAAGGACCCTGGCCGTGCACCCCCGAGCGGGAGCGTGGCGCCCTGCTGCTGCGTACCGCCGATCTGATCGAGCGCGACGCCAAGGAGTTCGCCCGGGCCGAATCGCTGGACACCGGCAAACGGCTGGTGGAGAGCGAGTACGACATCACCGACGTGGTCTCCTGTCTCCGCTACTACGGCGGGATCGCGGGCACCAACGCCGGCCGCGTGGTCGACACCGGGCGCGACGACGCCGTCAGCCGTGTCACCTACGAGCCGGTCGGCGTATGCGGGTTGATCACCCCGTGGAACTACCCGCTGCTCCAGGCGTCGTGGAAGGTCGCCCCCGCTCTTGTTGCCGGAAACACGATCGTTCTGAAGCCGAGCGAGCTCACCCCCTCGACATCGATCCTGCTGGTGCGGGCACTTGAGGAAGCCGGTATGCCGGCCGGCGTTGCCAACCTCGTGCTGGGCGCCGGCCCCGAGGTGGGCGCACCGCTGTCCGAGGACCCGGCCGTCGACATGATCTCCTTCACCGGGGGCCTGGACACCGGCCGAAGGATCATGGCCACAGCTGCCGCGACCGTGAAGAAGGTCGCTCTCGAACTGGGCGGCAAGAACCCCAACGTCGTTTTCGCCGACGCCGATTTCGAGACCGCGGTGGACTTCGCCCTCACGGCCGTCTTCCTGCATTCCGGGCAGGTCTGCTCGGCCGGCGCCCGCCTGATCGTCGAGGACTGCCTCCATGACGCCTTCGTCGACGAGGTCGTGCGCCGTGCCGGGCGCATCCGTCTGGGCGGCCCCTTCGATCCCGGGGCCGATACGGGACCACTGGTCTCCGCGCAGCACCGGCAGAAGGTCGAGGCGTATGTCGCCACGGGTCTCGCCGAAGGGGCCGTACTGCGCTGTGGCGGCAGCCGCCCCGAGGACCCCGCACTCGGGAACGGCTATTACTACCCGCCGACCGTGCTCGACGAGTGCCGCCAGGACATGCGGGTGGTGCACGAGGAGTCCTTCGGCCCCGTGCTGACCGTCGAGCGCTTCAGCGGCGAGGACGACGCCGTACGCATCGCCAACGACACCGAGTACGGACTCGCCGGAGCCGTCTGGACGCAGGACCCGGGCAAGGCCCAGCGGGTCGCGCGACGGCTGCGCCACGGCACCGTGTGGATCAACGACTACCACCCCTACGTGCCGCAGGCGGAATGGGGTGGCTTCGGGCACTCGGGCGTGGGCCGGGAACTGGGGCCCGCAGGCATGGACGAATACCGCGAGCCCAAGCACATCTGGCAGAACATCCAACCCCGGCCGCAGCACTGGTTCCGTGGCTGAACGCCGAAGAGAGGTCGACCGTGCCCCCAACACAGACTGAACTGCCGCAGCGGCGCGGCATGTCCAAGGATCAGGACAGAGCCCCGGTCATCTCCGTGCGCGGGCTGTGGAAGGTGTTCGGGCCCAAGGCCGACCAGGTGCCGGATTCCGAGGAGCTGTGCGGGCTCACCCGCCGCGAGCTCATGGACCGTACGGGATGCACCGCCGCCGTCCGGGATGTGAACTTCGAGGTGTCGCCCGGCGAGGTCTTCGTCGTCATGGGTCTGTCCGGCTCCGGCAAGTCCACGCTGGTGCGATGTCTCACCCGGCTGATCGAACCCACCGCGGGTGAAGTCAACTTCGAGGGCGAGGACATCCGCGGTGCGGACGCCAGGCGGCTGCGCGAGCTGCGGCGCCGCAAATTCTCCATGGTCTTCCAGCACTTCGGGCTGTTGCCCCACCGCCGGGTCATCGACAATGTGTCGTACGGCCTGGAGATACGCGGCATGGGCAGGGCCGAGCGCACCAGGCGTGCCCGGGAGGTCGTCGAACTGGTCGGCCTGGCGGGATACGAGAACTCCTACCCGGACCAGCTCTCCGGCGGCATGCAGCAGCGCGTCGGTCTCGCCCGGGCGCTCGCCGGCGATCCGGACGTGCTCTTCTTCGACGAGCCGTTCTCCGCGCTCGACCCGCTGATCCGCCGCGACATGCAGAACGAGGTCATCCGACTGCACCACGAGGTCGGTAAGACCATGGTCTTCATCACCCACGACCTGTCCGAGGCGCTCAAGCTCGGCGACCGCATCCTCATCATGCGCGACGGCAAAATGGTCCAGTGCGGCACCGGTGACGAACTGGTCGGCGCGCCCGCGGACGACTATGTGCGCGAGTTCGTCAAGGACGTGCCCCGTGCCGAGGTGCTGACCCTGCGCTGGATCATGCGCGCGCCCGAGCCCGACGACGCCCTCGACGGCCCGGAACTGGGCCCGGACGTCGTGGTGCGCGAGGCGACGCGGGCTGTGCTCGCGGCCGACAGACCGGTCAGGGTCGTCGAGGGCGGGCGGCTGCTGGGCATCGTCGGCGACGAGGAGATCCTCGCGGTCGTCGCCGGACAGGAAGGCGACGCGTGATGGCTGTCGTCGCCGACACCGCGGCCCCGGTCGCGGACGCGCGCCGAGTCAGCCGCCGCATCGTGGTGGCCGCGATCGTGGTCGCGTGGCTGGTGCTGTTCGCCGCCCTGCGAGGGCGGCAGACGCTGACGCTGGCGGCGGCCGATCTTACGGACCTGCACCGCTGGTTCAACTCGGTCAACGACAGCATCGGTGCGAACCGCAACAGCAACCCGGTCTTCCTCTACTTCTTCAACGAGATACGGCTGGTCATCGACCATCTCGTCACCTTCGTCCAGTCGCTGATCTCCCAGCCGCAGGGCGGGCGCCCCGTCCCCGTCATCGGCTGGCTGGGCGTCGTCGCCCTCGCCGGCTACGTCTCCTGGGCCATCGGGAACATCCGTGTCGCCGCCCTGGCCATGGCCGGGTTCGTCTTCTTCGGGCTGCAGGGACTGTGGCAGGAGAGCATGGACACGCTGGCCCTGACTCTGTCGGCGGTCTTCGTCTCCCTGCTCATCGGTATCCCGCTCGGCATCTGGGCCGGTCTTTCCGACCGGGTGAACCGTGTGCTGACGCCGTTCCTGGACTTCATGCAGACGATGCCGACCTTCGTCTATCTGGCCCCGCTGACGCTGTTCTTCCTCATCGGCCCGGCGTCCGCGACGATCGCCACGCTCATCTACGCAGCGCCTCCCGCCATTCGCATCACCGCGCACGCGATCCGCTCGGTGCCCGCGACCACGGTCGAGGCCGCCGAGTCGCTGGGATCGACCCGACGGCAGACGCTCACCAAAGTGCTGCTGCCCATGTCCAAGCGGACCGTCGTGATGGGCGTGAACCAGACCATCATGGCCGCGCTCTCCATGGTCACCATCGCTGCCCTGATCGACGCGCCCGGGCTGGGCAAGACGGTCGTCAAGGCGCTCCAGACGCTCGACGTCGGAGTCGCCTTCAACGCCGGCCTCGCCATCGTGGTCATGGCGATCGTGCTGGACCGGGTGACGACCGCGGCGGGCGACCAGGTGGAGGCCGCGAGGAAGCGCCGCGCCGGCCGCTTCGCGAAGTGGCGCCGCCCGCTGCTGATGGCAGGCGGCGCAGCGGCCGCGGTGTGCGTGTGGCTGTCCCACACCTATGTGTGGGCAGCCCGGTTCCCCGGCGAGGCCGGGCTCGGCAGCGGGATCGCCCGCACGGCGGACTCGGTCACGCTGTGGACGCAGGACACCTTCGGCGGGCTGACCAACGGAACCAGGGACCTGATCAGCACAGTGCTGCTCAACCCCTTCGAGGCATTGCTCACCGAGTCCCCCTGGTGGCTGGTCGGTGCGGTCCTCGTCGCCGTCGGCGCCGTGCTCGGCGGGTGGCCCGCGGGTGCCACCGCGGCGGTCTGTGTGGCCCTGCTCGTCGGGACCGGAATGTGGTCGGACAGCATGACGACGCTGGCCTCCACGGCGGTGGCGACTCTGATCGTGATGCTGCTCGGCGTCGTGGCCGGCGTCTGGATGGGCCGCAGTCCGCTGGCCGACCGGCTGATCAGACCCAGTCTCGACGCGGGCCAGACCATGCCCTCGTTCGTGTATCTGGTGCCGTTTCTCGCCCTGTTCGGAGCCACACGGTTCACGGCGATCATCGCCGCGGTCGTCTTCGCGGCCCCCGTGACGATCAAGATCATCGCGGACGGTGTGCGGGCGGTGCCACAGACCACGGTGGAGGCCGCCACGGCAGCCGGCTCCAGCACCTGGCAGATCATCACCAAGGTCCAGCTCCCCATGTCACGCAGCGCTCTGACACTCGCGACCAACCAGGGTCTGATCTACGTCCTGTCCATGGTGGTCGTGGGCGGGCTGGTCGGTGCGGGCGCCCTGGGCTACGACGTCGTCGCCGGTTTCTCCCAGGGCCAGTTGTACGGCAAGGGCCTCGCGGCGGGCCTCGCCATCGTTCTGCTCGGGGTCATGTTCGACCGGATCACTCAGGCGGCGGCACGGCGCACGGCAATGCCCGGCGCCCGCTAGTGCGGCCGGGTCCCGGCAGCCACAGCAAGAAGCACAGGAGGCAGCACATGATGGGGAACTTCATTACGCAGTCGCGGCCCGCGAGACGGCGGGCCGTGGTGGCCGGTCTCGCGGCGCTGGGCCTGGCCGCTGTCGCCGGCTGCAGCGGCGCCAAGGTCGGGGAGTCGGGGGCCGGCGCATCGGGCGGCGCCTCCGGCACATGCGGCACGTTCAACCTCGCGATCAACCCCTGGGTCGGATACGAGGCCAATGCGGCGGTCATCGCGTACGTCGCCGAGCACGACCTCAAGTGCCAGGTCACCAAGAAGGACCTCAAGGAAGAGGTCGCCTGGCAGGGCTTCGGCACCGGAGAGGTGGATGCCGTCGTCGAGAACTGGGGGCACGACGACCTGAAGAAGAAGTACATCACCGACCAGAAGACCGCCGTGTCGGCCGGCGCGACCGGCAACAAGGGCGTCATCGGCTGGTTCGTGCCGCCGTGGCTGGCGAAGAAGCACCCGGACATCACCGACTGGAAGAACCTCAACAAGTACGCCGCCAATTTCAAGACGTCGGAGTCGGGTGCGAAGGGCCAGTTCCTCGACGGCGACCCGTCGTTCGTCACGAACGACGCCGCCCTGGTGAAGAATCTCAAACTTGACTACAAGGTTGTCTACGGCGGCAGCGAGGCGGCGCTGATCCAGGCGTTCCGGCAGGCCGAGGCCAAGAAGACCTGGGTGATCGGGTATTTCTACGCGCCCCAGTGGTTCCTGTCGGAGATCGACCTGGTGAAGGTGAATCTGCCGAAGTACACCGCCGGTTGCGACGCCGACGCGGAGAAAGTGGCCTGTGACTACCCCGAGTACCAGCTGGACAAGATCGTCAGCAAGAAGTTCGCCGGCTCGGGGAGCCCCGCCTACGACCTCGTGAAGAACTTCACCTGGACCAACGACGACCAGAACGTCGTGGCGAAGTACATCGCCGAGGACAAGATGACGCCGGAGGCGGCGGCCAAGAAGTGGGTGGACGCCAACCGCGGCAAGGTCGACGCCTGGCTCAAGAGCTGATCCGTAAGTCGACTCCCGGCTCATGAACAGCTGATCCGCGAGAGGGGTCGAGAAGCACAGCCGTGCCCGGCGGGCTGCCGTGACAGCCTTCCGGGCACGGCTCGTTTTCTGCCCTGGTGACGACCGTGGAAGCCCCCTTGACACCTACCTCGGTGACCGGCATCGTGAGTTGCGCAACCTGAAGCTTGTTGCGCTGACAGCAACTGGATCGCTTTCAAGGTGGAGGTGTGGCGATGGCGGGTCCCCGAGTGGTCATCATCGGAGCGGGCGTCGTGGGAGCGGCGCTCGCCGACGAACTGTCCTTCGCAGGCTGGACCGACATCACGGTCGTCGACCAGGGCCCCCTCCCCGCCACCGGCGGGTCCTCGTCCCACGCGCCGGGGCTTGTCTTCCAGACGAATTCCTCGAAGACGATGACCGAGCTCGCCCGCTACACCGTCGAGAAGCTCTGCGGCCTCGACGTCGACGGGGAGCCCTGCTTCCTGCAGGTCGGCGGACTCGAGGTGGCCACCACCCCCGAGCGGCTGACCGAGCTGCACCGTCGCCACGGCTGGGTCACCGCCTGGGGCATCGAGTCCCGGCTGCTGAGCCCCGAGGCGTGCGTCGAACTTCACCCGCTGGTGGACCGCGAGCGCGTGCTGGGCGGCCTGCTGGTCCCCACCGACGGCCTGGCCAAAGCCGTCCTCGCCGTCGAGGCCCAGATCCGGCGGGCCACCGAGCGCGGCGTACGCTTCCTCCCCCGCCACGAGGTCCTCGACGTCGTACAGAACGAGGGCAGGGTCAGCGCAGTCGTCGTCACCGACCTGGAGGCCCCCCAGCCGCAGGCCCAGGGAGAGATCCCCGCCGACATCGTCGTGTGCTGCGCCGGTATCTGGGGCCCGAAGATCGCCCGCATGGTCGGCATGAACCTCCCGCTGACCCCGCTCGCCCATCAGCTCGCCTGGACCGGCCCCGTCCCCGCGCTGGAAGGCCAGGCCGAGGAGGCCGTCCGTCCGATCCTGCGCCACCAGGACGCGGACCTGTACTACCGCGACCGCTTCGACCGCATAGGCATCGGCTACTACGGTCACCGGCCCATGCCCGTCGACCCGGAAGACATCGCTTCGGTGGACGAGGCCGAGCAGATGCCCTCCGTCCTGAAGTTCACCGAGGACGACTTCGCGGACGCCTGGGCCGAGACCCGCTCGCTGCTGCCCGCAACCCGCGACGCCAAGATCGAAGAGGGCATCAACGGCCTTTTCTCCTTCACCACCGACGGACTGCCGTTGCTCGGCGAATCACCTGACGTCAAGGGCTTCTGGGTCGCCGAGGCCGTGTGGGTCACCCACTCCGCCGGCGTGGCCCGCGCGGTGGCCGAATGGCTCGTGGACGGTCACTGTTCGTCCTTCGATCTGCACGAGTGCGACGTCAACCGTTTCGAGCCGCACCAGCTCTCCCCGGAGTACGTCCTGGCGCGCGACTGCCAGAACTTCGCCGAGGTCTACGACATCCTGCATCCCCTTCAGCCGTCCGGCGCGCCCAGGCCCCTGCGCACCAGCCCCTTCTACGCCCGCCAGCAGGAGCTCGGCGCCTTCTTCCTGGAGGCCACCGGCTGGGAGCGGCCCCAGTGGTACGAGGCCAACGCGCAGCTCGTCGAGGGCCGTTCCATTCCCACCCCGAACGACTGGGCGGCGCGCTACTGGTCGCCCGTCGTCGGCGCCGAGGCCCAGACCACCCGCGAGACCGTCGCGATGTACGACATGACGGCCCTCAAGCGCCTGGAAGTCACGGGTCGCGGCGCCGCCGCCTTCCTCCAGTGGCTGTCCACCGGCAACGTCGACAAGTCGGTCGGCTCGGTGACGTACACCCTGCTCCTCGACGAGAACGGCGGCATCCGCAGCGACATCACCGTCGCGCGACTCGGCCGTGACCACTTCCAGGTCGGCGCCAACGGCAGCCTGGACCTCGACTGGCTCACCCGTCATCTGCCGTCGGACGGGTCGGTCCAGGTACGTGACATCACCGCCGGCACCTGCTGCATCGGCCTGTGGGGCCCGCTGGCCCGCGAGGTCCTCCAGCCGCTGGCCGACTCGGACTTCTCGGGCGACGGGCTGAAGTACTTCCGCGCCAAGCGTGCCCATGTCGGCTCCGTGCCCGTCACCGCGATGCGCCTGTCGTACGTCGGCGAACGCGGCTGGGAGCTGTACACCACCGCCGACATGGGCCTGAAGCTGTGGGACACGCTGTGGCAGGCCGCTCAGCCCCTCGGCGGCATCGCCGCCGGCCGCGGCGCCTTCAACAGCCTCCGTCTGGAGAAGGGCTACCGCTCCTTCGGCACGGACATGACCTATGAGCACGACCCCTATGAGGCGGGGCTCGGCTTCGCCGTCAAGCCGGACAAGGGCGACTTCATCGGAAAGGCCGCGCTGGAGCGGCGCAGGGCGGATGTGCGGCGCCGTCTCACCTGTCTGACCATCGACGACCCCCAGGCCGTCGTCATGGGCAAGGAGCCGGTGTACGACGGCGACCGGCCCGTCGGCCATGTCACCAGTGCGGCGTACGGCTACACGATAGGCAAGGCGATCGCCTACGCGTGGCTGCCGGCCGAGCTCGCCACGCCGGGGACCGCCGTACACATCGGCTACTTCGACCAGCGTGTGGAAGCGGTCGTCGCCGACGAGCCGCTGTTCGACCCCTCCATGTCCCGTCTGCGCGGTTAGGGGGTGCGGGCGAACGTTCCGCCGAGTGCCGCCCGGGCGGAGCTCTGGAGGAGGAACGGGTGGGGACCACCACCCGCCATGCCGCACCCGGTTACGAGAGGAGCAACGTGAGCGCAAAGGTCCTCGACGGACGCCGTCCCGCCGCCGCGATCCGCACCGACCGCGTCGCCACACCGGCCGCGCGGGGAAGCAACCCCGGCCTCGGCACCGTGGCCGTCGGCGACGACCCCGGCAGTCGTGCGTACGTCGCCGGGAAGCACCGCGGCTGCGAGCAGGCTCCGATCGCCTTCATCCGGCGCGAACCGGCCGCCGACGCGACGCAGCAACAGGTGGAGACCGTCATCGACGGGCTCACCGCCGACCCTGCCCGCACCGGATACACCGTCCAGCTGCCGCGGGGCGTCGGTGCCGACACCGAGCACCCGCTGTACCCGCACCTGTCAGGAGACGTCCGATGAGCCCCCGCACCCCGGGCGCCGACCTTCCCGAGCACCCCCAACGGCTGTGGCGCACGCCGGAGCCGAAGCCGTCGTACGACGTGGTGATCGTGGGCGGCGGCGGGCACGGTCTCGCGACCGCCCACTACCTGGCGAGGAACCACGGCATCACCAACGTGGCCGTCCTGGAGAAGGGCTGGCTCGCGGGCGGCAACATGGCCCGCAACACCACGATCATCCGTTCCAACTACCTGTGGGACGAGAGCGCGGGCATCTACGAACACGCCCTCAAACTGTGGGAAGGACTGGCGGACGAACTCGACTACCCGATCCTCTTCTCCCAGCGCGGTGTGCTGAACCTCGCCCACAGCCTGCAGGACGTCCGCGACAGCGTCCGCCGTGTCGAGGCCAACCGGCTCAACGGCGTGGATGCCGAATGGCTCGACCCGCAAGCCGTCAAGGACGTCTGCCCCATCGTCAACATCTCGCCCGATGTGCGCTATCCGGTGATGGGCGGCACCTACCAGCCACGGGCCGGCATCGCCAAGCACGATCACGTCGCCTGGGGCCTGGCGCGTTCCGCCGACGCCGCGGGCGTCGACATCATCCAGAACTGCGAAGTCACCGGCATCGACATCCAGGGTGGGCGCGTCACCGGCGTGCAGACCACGCTCGGCCGCATCGCCGCCGGCAAGGTGGCGCTCTGCTCGGCCGGTCACACCTCGGTGCTGGCCGCCATGGCGGGCTTCGAACTGCCACTGCAGAGCCACCCGCTGCAGGCGCTGGTCTCGGAGCTCCTCGAGCCGGTGCACCCCACGGTCGTGATGTCCAACGCCGTGCATGTGTACGTCAGCCAGGCCCACAAGGGCGAGCTGGTGATGGGCGCGGGCATCGACGCGTACAACGCCTACACACAGCGCGGCGCCTTCCACATCATCGAGCACCAGATGTCCGCCGCCCTGGAACTCTTCCCGGTCTTCGCCCGCGCTCATGTGCTGCGTACCTGGGGCGGCATCGTCGATGTCAGTCCCGACGCATCGCCGATCATCGGGCTCACCCCGGTGGACAACCTCTATCTCAACTGCGGCTGGGGCACGGGCGGCTTCAAGGCCACCCCGGGCGTCGGCTGGGTCTACGCACACACCATTGCCCACGACACCCCCCACGCCCTCAACGCCCCCTTCTCGCTCGACCGATTCACCACCGGCGCGCTCGTCGACGAGCACGGCGCGGCCGCGGTCGCCCACTGAGGAGCCGAATCGATGCTGCTCATCCCATGCCCCTGGTGCGGGCCCCGTGACGAGGCCGAATTCCACTACGGCGGTCAGGCCCATGTGCCCTGTCCGCAGGACCCCGCCGCCCTGACCGACCAGGAATGGGCGCGCTACCTCTTCTTCCGCGACAACACCAAGGGCCCGTTCGCGGAGCGCTGGAGCCACGCGTCCGGATGCCGGCGCTGGTTCAACGCCGTACGCGACACGGCGACGAACGAGATCCTGGCGGTGTACCGGACGGGTGAGCCGAAGCCGAACCCGGCCCGTCCGGCGGAATTCAAGCCCCTCCGGCGTTTGAGGAGCGGGGTCCGGAGCGGAGCCCCGGTCACGGGAACGCGAGCGGTTGGGGAGAACTCCCCGGCCACCGGGGCGCACCCGTCGACGACACCTCAGGCCCCCGACGCCGCAGGCACGGCCACCCAGCCCTTCCGCCTCCCCGCCGCCGGCCGCGTAAGGCGCGACGAACCGCTCACGTTCACCTTCGACGGCACGACCTACGAGGGCTTCCGGGGCGACACCCTCGCCTCCGCCCTCCTCGCCAACGGAATCATCCGGGCCGGCACCAGCATCAAGCTCGGCCGCCCCCGCGGCATCTTCTCCGCCGGAGTCGAGGAACCCAACGCCGTCGTCCAGATCGAGGAGCCCTTCCCCGAGCCCATGCTGCCCGCGACGGCCGTGGAGCTGTACGAGGGGCTCGTCGCGAGCAGCCTCCCCGGGCAGGGACGACTCGCCACCGACCCCGACCCCGCCCGCTACGACGCCGTCCACGCCCATTGCGACCTGCTCGTCGTCGGCGCGGGACCGGCCGGACTCGCGGCCGCGTCCGCAGCCGCCGGCAGCGGGGCGCGCGTGATCCTCGCCGACGACCAGCCCGACCTCGGCGGCAGTCTCCTCGGGACAGGCCGGCTCCTGGACTGGGCGGGGGATACGGGTGCGCGGCTCGAGGCCGAGCCCGAGGTGCGGGTCCTGCGCCGCACCACCGTCTTCGGCTACTACGACGACAACCACGTCCTCGCCGTCGAGCGCCGCACCAACCATCTCGGCGGAGAAGCCCCCGAGCACGTCTCCCGCGAGCGGGTCTGGCGCATCCGCGCCCGTCGCGTCGTCCTGGCCACCGGAGCCCACGAGCGTTCGCTGGCCTTCGCCGACAACGACCGACCCGGTGTCATGCTGGCCGCCGCGGCCCGCACGTACGCCCATCGCTACGGCGTCCTGCCCGGCCGCCGCGCCGTCGTCTTCACCACCAACGACAGCGCATACGCGGCCGCGCTCGACCTGTCGGCGGCGGGCGTGGACATCGCGGCGGTCGTCGACACCCGCCCCGGCCCAGGGGAGTGGGCTCGCCGCGCCCAGGACGCCGGGATCGAGGTGCTGACCGGCCATGCCGTGGTCGGCACCGAGGGCGAGCAGCGGCTGACCGCGGTCGCCGTCGCACCGTACGGCGAAGGCCTGTCCCGCCGGGAACTCTCCGCCGACCTCCTGCTCGTCTCCGGCGGCTGGAACCCGGTCACGCATCTGTTCAGCCAGGCAGGCGGCACACTGCGCTACGACGAGGTACTCGGCTCGTTCGTACCCGACAGCTGCCGTCAGGCGGTCGAGGTCGCAGGCTCGGCGAACGGCGTCATGGACCTCCCCGGCGTCCTCGCCGAGGGCGCCGCCGCCGGTGCCCGTGCTGTCGAGGCCGAGGGGTGTGCGGCCCGCACACCCGGACTCCCGGTCGTCGCCGACGAACCACAGTCCCCGCCCATGCAGGTCTTCGTCGTCCCCGGCGCCGGCAGTGCGCCCCGCTTCGTCGACCTCCAACGCGATGTCACCGTCGACGACCTCGCCCGCGCCACCGGCGCCGGTATGCGCTCGGTCGAGCACACCAAGCGCTACACCACCGCCGGGACCGCCAACGACCAGGGCAAGACGTCCGGCGTCCTCGCCGGCGGCACCGTCGCCCACCTCCTGGGCATCGACATCTCCGCCCTTGGCACGACGACCTTCCGCCCTCCGTACACCCCGGTCTCCTTCGCCACGCTCGCCGGCCGCGACCGCGGCGCGCTCCACGACCCCGTCCGGGTGACCGCTCTGCACGACTGGCACGTCGCCCACGGCGCTCTCTTCGAGAACGTCGGCCAGTGGAAGCGGCCCTGGTACTACCCGCGTGACGGCGAGGACATGAAGGCCGCCGTGCTCCGTGAGTGCCGCGCCGCCCGTGAGGGAGTCGCGTTCATGGACGCCTCCACCCTCGGCAAGATCGACGTGCAGGGTCCCGACGCCGCCCTCTTCCTCGACCGGCTCTACACCAACATGATGAGCACCCTCAAGGTCGGCATGATCCGCTACGGCGTCATGTGCCGCCTGGACGGCATGGTCTTCGACGACGGCACCGCCATCCGCCTCGCCGAGGACCGCTTCCTCGTCACCACCACGACCGGCAACGCAGCCGCCGTTTTGGACTGGATGGAGGAATGGCTCCAGACAGAGTGGCCCGAACTGCGCGTCCACTGCACCTCTGTCACCGAGCAGTGGGCCACCGTCGCCCTCGTCGGCCCGCGCTCCCGCGAGCTGCTGGCCGCCCTCGCCCCCGAACTGGCCCTCGCGAACGACGACTTCCCCTTCATGGCGTGGCGGGAGTCGACCGTCGCGAACATCCCGGCCCGGGTCTGCCGCATCAGCTTCTCCGGTGAACTGGCCTACGAGATCAATGTGTCGCCGTGGGACGCGCACACGCTGTGGGAGGCGCTGTACACGGCAGGGAGCCCGTTCGGCATCACCCCGTACGGCACGGAGACCATGCACGTCCTGCGCGCCGAGAAGGGCTATCCGATCATCGGCCAGGACACCGACGGCACGGTCACCCCCCAGGACCTCGGCATGAGCTGGGTGGTGTCCAAGAAGAAGCCCGATTTCATCGGCAAGCGTTCCCACGCGCGCGCCGACACCACACGTGGCGACCGCAAGCACCTCGTCGGCCTGCTCCCGGAGGACCCGGACGCGTTCCTCCCCGAGGGCACCCACCTGGTCGCCGACAGTGTGCTGCCCGACCCGCCGGTGCCGATGCTCGGCCACGTCACCTCCAGCTACCACAGCGCGGCGCTCGGCCGGACCTTTGCCCTCGCCCTGATCAAGGGGGGCCGGGACCGCATCGGCGAGCGGCTGTACGCGCCGGTGGGCGACCGTCTGGTCCCGGTGACCGTGGCACGTCCCGTTCTGTACGACCCCGAGGGAGCCCGCCGCGATGGCTGACACCGCGATCCGCCACAGTCCCCTGGCGCACGCCGCCGACGGCTTCGCCGCCGCCACCCGTTCCTCGGGCGGCGATGTGCGCCTGGCCGAACTGCCTTTCCTCACCCAGGTCAACGTCCGGCTCGACCCCAAGGGGTCGGCTGCCGACGCCGTCGGCCTCGCCCTGGGCCTCCAACTGCCCCTCGAACCCGACATCGTCGTACGGGCCGGGGACCTCCATGCGCTCTGGCTCGGCCCGGACGAATGGCTCGTCGTGAGCCCGCCCGGCAGCCGGCCGGCTCTGGAGAACCGGATCCGTGAGGCTCTCGGCGACGAGCCGGCGGCGGTCACGGACGTCTCCGCCCAACGCACCACCCTGCTCGTCACGGGCCCCCGCGCCCGCGATCTGTTGGCCCACGGCTGCCCCCTGGATCTGCACCCACGTGCTTTTGGTCCCGGACGGTGCGCCCAGACCACCCTGGCCCGGGCGCAGATCGTGCTGATCGCACGGGACGAGCCCAGAGCGGGATTCTGGCTGCTGGTCCGTTCGTCCTTCGCCGGGTACCTGGCGGACTGGCTGCTGGACGCCGCGTCGGAGTACGTCTGACACGCAGCGGCCGCCCAATGGCCGTCCTCGGACGCCTCGAACGGTCGGGCCCCCGGCGCACCCGTCGTGGTGGCGTGACATGCGGACCGGCGAGACGGTCCGGACCCTCGCGCCGGGCGGGGAGGCACGGGAGCGGCGATCGGCGCGTGTACCGCACGCCGGGCGACATCAGTAGGCTGAGCACGCTGCACAGTCGGAGACCGCTGCCGCGCCCTCGCCGCCTCGGCGGCCATGGCCGTGCCCCTTGGAGGGAATCCGCCATCATGAGCAGGCCGTTGCTGCACCAGCGATTTCCCCAGCTGATCACCTCGCTGCCGCACCTTCCGCTCGGCGACCGGCCGACGCCGGTACGCGAGCTGACGGGAATCGCACCCGGCGTCACCCTGTGGTGCAAGGACGAGAGCGGATTCGGCCGGGGAGGCTGGGGCGGCAACAAGGTCCGCAAACTGGAGTGGATTCTGCCCGATGTACGCCGCCGCGGCGCCCGCACGATCCTCACCGTGGGGGGCCTCGGCACGAACTGGGGCCTGGCCACCGCTCTTTATGCTCGAGAACAGGGCTTGAGGACTGCCCTCGCCCTGATCGACCAGCCGGTCGACGACCACGTCCGGCCACAACTCGGGCGGCTTCGACGGTCCGGCGCCACATTGCACTTCACCCGCACGAAGAGTCGGACGGTCGCAGCCGCCCCGTGGCTCTTCCTTCGCCACGCGACCGGCGGACGGTGGCCCTATTTCCTGCCGGCGGGCGGCTCCGCCCCCGTCGGTACGCTCGGTTATGTCGAGGCAGCCTTCGAACTCGCGGCCCAGATATCCGACCAGGCCCTGCCGGAGCCCTCCCACGTGGTCACCCCCGTCGGTTCCGGGGGAACGGCCGCGGGACTCGCTCTCGGCCTCCGCCTGGCGGGACTTGAGCGCACACGGGTCGTCGGCGTGGTCGTCAACCACACGCTCCGGCTGGACGCGCGTGCCGTCGTAAAGCTGGCCAGAAGGACCGAGCGACTGCTCCATGAACGGGGAGCGGCCTTTCCTGCGACCCGGATCGCGCCGGAGGACGTGACGATGGTGCGGGACTGGATGGGCGCGGGATACGGGCACGCCACACCGCAAGCCCTCGAGGCACAGCGCCTCGTTGCCGGCAGTGGCCACCTGGAGCTCGAACCGGTGTACACAGCGAAGGCATTGGGGGCGCTGATCGCCATGGCGGCCGATCAGCGCCTCGGTAACGGCCCTGTTCTGTTCCTCCAGACCCATGGGCCCCGGGACATCGTGTGAGCACACGTCCCCGCCCCGGGATCGCACCAGGCGCAGGAGACCGCCGCGCACTCGGCGGCTGCTGGTCACCGTGACCGACAGCGGTCACGCGCCCCTGTCGGTCACGGTCGAGGCAAGGGCCGCGATGGGTGGCCAGGACCATTGGCCTGCACGCGCGATCAGGAAACTGCGACGCAGGCCCGCGAGCGGGTCCAGACGGCGGAAGGCGACATCCGACCGGTGGCGTTCGATTCCCGATTCGGCGAGCAGTGCCACGCCGAGACCCGCACCGACCAGGCTGTTGACGAGGTGCAGACTGTCCACGCGGTGTGCGATCCGTGGGACGAATCCTGCGATGGCACATACACGTTGCACGAGCTCGTCGTCGTCGGTGCCGCGTGAGTTGGCGATCCAGCCGGTGCCGGCGAACTCCGCCAGTGCGGACATGGCGACCGGTCTGCCGGCGTCCGGGTGGTCGGCGGCGACGGCCAGATACAGCGGCTGTTCCTCGAACTGCCGGGAGCTGAGTTCCGGTGGCAGAGCGCGCGGCACCAGACTGTAGTCGTACGCCACGCCCAGGTCGATGCCCCCGGAACGCAGCAGCCCCACGGTGCTCTCCGGCTCGTGCTCGTGGACCTCGACCTCGACCCTTGGGTACAGCTCACCCAGGCGGATCAGCGCGGGCAGCACCACCGGCTCGACCGCCGTGAAGAAGCTCGACAGACGTACCCTTCCGACGGGTTCGGCCACGCCGCGCAGCTCCGCCTGGGCTTCCTCGACTGCGCCGAGGATGCCCACGGCGTGTTCGACCAGGCGCTCACCTGCCGGTGTCAGCTGCACCCGGCGGCCGACCGGCGTCAGCAGCCTCACGCCGACTTCCTGTTCCAGAACCGCCAGATGCTTGGAGACGGCCGATGTTCCGTACCCGGTGCCGGCGGCCACCGCGGCCATGGTCCCTAGGCGGTGCAGTTCGACGAGCAGCCTCAGGCGTCCCAGATCCGGAAGCTGTCCCATGATGTCTTCGCTCACCGGGTCATTGTCCACCAAGAGTGGATGATGGATCCACTATCGGCCTGTGGACAGCAACGGAGGAGCGCGGGTCCAATGGCCCGGTGAATGCCCCCACCGTGTCCGTTGCCGCGAGCACCGCCTCGACATCTTCCGGTCCCCGCCAGATGCCGGGGACAGCGCTCGTCCTCGTCGCCATGGCCGTGCTGCACACCGGCAGCGCGATGGCGACCGAACTGTTCCACTCCCTGAGCCCGGCCGGGACCACCTGGCTTCGGCTGACCTTCGCCGCTGCGGTCCTTGTGGCCTGCACGGGCCGGCGCCTGTGGCGGACGCTGCGGACGGCTCGCCGGGCCGATCTGCTGGCCACGGGGCTGCTGGGCGCGGTCAGCGCGGGAATGATGCTGCTGTTCTCCGAAGCCGCCGCGCGGCTCCCGCTGGGCACGGCCACGGCGCTGGAGTTCCTCGGCCCGCTCACCGTGGCCGTCGTCGCGTCGCACCGGCGCAAGGAACTTGCCTGGCTGGGGGTTGCCGCGGCCGGCGTTGTGCTGCTCACCTCGCCCTGGGCCGGTGCCACAAGCCTGACCGGGGTTCTGTTCGGACTGGGCTCCGCGGCCTGCTGGGCGCTCTACGTCATCGGCACCGCGCACGTCGGCAGCCGCTTCTCCGCGTCTCAGGGGCTGGCGGTGTCGCTGGCCGTCGCCGCGGCGGCCGCCGCGCCGTTCGGGGCACCGGCCGCGTTCGCGGCCCTCACCTGGCAGACGGCCGTCGCCGCGGCGGGCATCGCGGTGCTCATGCCGCTGGTGCCGTTTCTGCTGGAGATGAAAGCACTTCAGCGCATCGGCAAGACCGCCTACGGGACCCTGGCCGGCCTCGAACCGGCCGTGAGTCTGCTGGCGGGTCTGGTGCTCATCGCGCAGACGCCCACCGTGGTGCAGATCGGAGGAACAGCACTGGTGGTGGTCGCAGGCATCGCCGCAGCGCGGGCGGAGTCACGAGGCTGAGCCCGCCGACTCGGGAGTCCGTGCCATGGCGCGGCGGCCCGCGGCCCGGCGGACACGCAAGGCGACCGCACGCGCGGCTTCCTTCCGGCCCCGCAGCGCGTGTCTGCCGCATCCACGCCACTGGGACGGCAGGGCGCCCGCGCGTTGCCCGCTCTGGGTGATCATCGCATTGACCGGCGTCAGCGGATCCGAGCCCAGTGTCCTGGCCAGCAGGACCCCGGCCGCCAGCGGCAGCAGGACGCCGATCACTGTGGCGCCGGTGGCGGCAACGTGCTGCCTGCGTGGGCGGTGGGGTGCGTCTGGAGTCATGGTCACCATTCGACCAGCCGCGGCCATTGGCGGAATCGGCCGGGATACTCAGCCCGTGCGTCTCGGATACTCATCCGGCCGGGCGCGATCGCGCCCCGGCGCCGACTCCGCGCCGCGCGTGCCCCGACCCGGCGGAAATACAATGAGGGCGGGCTGTACGAGCCCAGCTGGGCCGGGTCCACCGTGCGGCACAGAAGTGGCCCGGTCAGTCGGCCATCGGACGTGCCTCGGAGAGGTCCATGACCCGGCGTCGTCCTCCGCGATCGGCAAGCGCCGACGATCTGCTGACCGCACTCGGACAGCTCACCGACCGGGTACGGCAGGGCGCCGAGCGGCAGAAGGCCCGCGTCGAGCTGGCCGAAGCGCTTCAGCGCTCGATGCTGCCCTCCGACCTTCCCACCGCCCCGGGCCTGAGGGTCGCGGCCCGCTACGCACCGGCACGCAACGGCCTCGACATCGGAGGCGACTGGTACGACGGTTTCGTCCTGCCCGACGGCTCGCTGGGCTACTCCATCGGCGATGTGCAGGGCCATGACGTCGAAGCCGCCGCCTTCATGGGTCAGGTCCGCATCGGGCTGCGCGCCATGGCCACCGCCATCACCGACCCCGGCGAGATTCTCGGCAGGGCCAATGAACTCCTGCTCACCGTCGACCAGGGCCTCTTCGCCACGTGCAGCTTCCTGCGCTACGACCCGGCGACGGGCGAGTTGGAGGGCGCCCGCGCCGGCCATGTGCCGGCCGTGTGCGCGACAGCCGACGGACACTGCGGGATCGTCGAGGACGAGGCGGGCGTACCGCTGGGCATCCTGCCCGGCGAGGTGTACCCGGTCACGAGACGTCGTCTGCCGGTCGGCGGGGCATGCGTCCTGGTCACGGACGGCGTCGTGGAAGGACCGACCTATCCCGTCGAGGAAGGTCTCGACGCGGTCGCCGGGGTGGTCCGCTCCGCGGTCATGGCCGGCGCCCAGGCGGAGGAGTTGGCCTCGGGGGTCATGGAGGTGGCGGAGCGCAGCGACCACACGGACGACGCCGCCGTCCTGGTCCTGCTTCGCGACACGGACCGGCCCGCGGCACCCGCGCAACGGACGGACGCCGGCTGATCCGCCACGCCGTCAGCGCGTGTCAGGGAGACGCGGCGCCGAGGACGTTGTGTGATGACAGGCGTGGTCCCCAGCGAGCAACTCCGACGTCCGGCCGCAGCGCTGCTGCGGGTCCTCGCCGTGGCAGCCGCCTACTGGGTGGGCGGCGCTCTGGGTCTCGAGGAGCAGGTGGTCGTGGAGGGGGCGGTGGTGACACCCTTGTGGCCGCCCACCGGCATCGCCCTGAGCTGCCTGCTGTGGATGGGGGTCCGCGTGTGGCCGGGGATCGCCCTCGGCGCGTTTCTCACCATGCTCACGCTCGAATCGCTGCGCCCCTCCTCTGTCGGCATCCTCGTCGGGAACACCGTCGCCCCGGTGGCCGCCTATCTGATGCTCCGGCACATCGGTTTCCGGACCGAGCTCGATCGGCTGCGGGACGGGCTGGCACTGGTGTTCCTCGGCGCACTGGGCGGCATGCTGATCAGCGCCACCTTCGGTGCGGGAACGCTGGCGCTGAGCGGGCAGCTGCCGTTCGGCGAGTTCTGGCCCGTGTGGTCGGCATGGTGGGCCGGGGGCGCGATGGGCGTCCTGGTGATCACGCCGCTGCTGCTGGTGCTGCGCCGGGCCCGGCTCCGGCGCGACACACGGCCGTACTGGTGGACGGAGGCCATCGCCCTCGGCGTGACGTCGGTCGCCGTCTCGCTCCTGGCCACCCGGATCGAGCTGTCGCTGCTGTTCCTGGTGTTCCCGCTGCTGATCTGGGCAGCCCTGCGCTTCCAGCTCCCCGGCTCCGCACCCTGCGCGCTGCTGATTTCGGTCCTGGCGATCTCGGCGGCGACGGGCGGCGAGGGAGCCTTCGCCGGAAACACCCTGCTGGAGGTCATGGTCGTCCTGCAGGCCCTCAACGGGTGCGTCGCCCTGACCGCCCTGCTGCTGGCAGCGATCGTCACCGAGCAGATCGGTGTCCGCCGCAGGATCGAACTGGCATGCTCGGCCCTCTCGGAAGCCGTGGACCAACTCGCACCGGGTGAGGCGGCGCACCTGTGGCCCCTGTCCGAGGACCGGAGCCGTGACGACCAGGCATAGTCACAAGGTCTGCACGCATGACCGCTGAAGGCCATCCGGAACCGCCACGGTTCACGTTCGATGCGGCTCATGGTCCGTAACCCCTCTGACTCATTACCACACATCAGATCGCTGAAGCAGCCTCTCGCTTTATCGGCGTGGCCGGTTATGATCTGCATCCCTCACTTGCTCCCGAAGCCGGACCGGCCGTCCTCCCATTCCCTGTCCATCACATACCGGGCCCGGCTGGTCTGTCCCCGCTCACCGGCCCCCGAGGACTGATGTCACTCATAGAACCCCCAGGCCCACCAAAGCTGTCGAGAAATCGTCGGCGGCGTATCGTGCGCCTGCGTACCCTGCTGATCTGGCTGGCAGTCGTCCCCACGGTGGCCATGGGTGCCCAAGTCGTCGTGACCGCGGACCGATTGCTGGAGCAGTCGCAGCACCTGCGCACCGATGTGGCGGTCGGTGAGCAGATCGGCGTCCCCCTGTACAGGCTCATGGTCGAGTTGCAGGCCGAGCGGACGATGACGGCCGCGCGGTACGCGGGTTCTCCCCTGTCCGAGAAGGACCTGCGGAGCCGGCGCGCGGCAACGGACAGGGCCGCGGCCGAGTTCCGCCGCTCGTCGGCCACCGCAGTGGCAGTGTCCGAGGATGCGGACCGTCGCCTCCTGGCGGTGAGGGACGGCCTCGACGACCTGGACGCCTACCGCGAACGCGCGGACGCCCGCAGTGGGGTGGCCGACAGTACGATCGCCTTCTACACCAGTGTGATCACTCAGATGATCCGCTTCTACCAGGACGAGTTCAGCCACGTCGAAGACGGCGAGCTCGCCCAGGAGAGCCGCGTGGTCGTCGCCATGTTCTCGGCGGCGGAGATCCTGGCGCAGGAGGACACGATCCTCGCGCAGGCCGGACCGTCCAGGGAGCTGACCCCCTCCAGGTTCGCGGACTTCGTCAACGCCGTCGGAGCCCACAGCTATCTGTACGACATATGGATCGTGCCGTATCTGTCCGGTGAGGGGAGCGACCTCTACGCGCAGATCAACGGTTCGGACGCGTGGCAGACCAAGAGCCGCATCGAGAACGCGGTCGTTTCCGAGCACGCGGACACCGCCTACGGTGTGAAGCTGCCCCCGGACATCAGAGGCTGGCAGGCCGCACACGAGAATTGGGCCCCGCAGTGGGGCACGCTGAACGCCGATCGGGCACGGGGGCTGCTGGCGCACGCCGATGTCAAGGCGTCAGAGCTCGAGGCGGAGGTCGCCTGGCTGGTCGCGGGAAGTGGCGGGGCGCTGCTGGCTGTCGCAGGCGTCGTCGTGTTCATCACGCGCACGGTGTTCCGCCGGCTGCGGGGTCTGCACGAGCGCACGGTGACCATGGCAGAGAAGACGCTGCCGGATGTCGTGGCCCGGCTGCAGCAGGGCCGGCCCGTCGACGCCGGCTCGCTGCCCGAGGCCCGGGGGGACGGGGACGAGGTCGGACGTATCAGCGACGCGTTCGCCCGGGTCGTCGCCGTGTCCGTCGACGGGCACAGGCAGCTCGCGGACGAGCGTCACGGCTTCGGGATGTTCGCCGCGGGTATCGCCTCACGCACCGGAAACCTGGTCAGCCGTCAGCTGAGCCTCACCGAAGACCTCCAGGACACCTTCGGCAACGACGAAGCGCTCCTTGCCCAGCTCATGCGTTCCGACCAGTTGACGGTGGGCATGAGGCGGCAGATCGAGAACCTGCTCATCCTGTCGGGCGGTGAGATCCCCGACCCGCACACCGAACCCATGCGCGTTGCCGACCTGCTGCGCGAGGCCGCCGCGGAGGTCGAGGACTTCCGGCGGATCGAGCGGCAGGCCCTGGACGAGATCAGCGTGGAACCGCGCGTGATCAGCCAGATCAGCCACCTCCTCGCGGAGCTGCTGGACAACGCCACCCGGTTCTCCCCGCCGAGGTCGAAGGTCGTCATCCGGGCCGAGGTGGTGGCCGACGGGCTGTCGGTCGAGATCGAGGACCGCGGCCCGCGTGTGACCCCCGCGAGCTACGAGGAGATGAACGGGCGGCTGCACTCGGCCCCGCCGTACGCCGTGCTGGCGAAGAACGCGCACCGGCTGGGTCTTTTCGTGGTCGGCCACCTCGCCGACCAGCTCCAGGCCAGGGTCACGCTGCGCCGCTCGGTGTACGGCGGGACATCGGCCGTGGTCATAGTCCCGAGGGAACTGCTCGTGCCGAGCGAGCAGGAACCGGCCCGCACGCCGGCTCCGTCAGTTCCCGCTCCGTCAGTTCCCGCACAGCGGACCCTCTCCGCACCCGCCAACCCGGCCCCGCGCCGCGTCGACACGCCCAAGCCCGAGCTCGTCCTGCATGTGCAGTCCGGTCTGCCGGTGCGTCGGACGCATGAGCGGTCGCAGGAGAGCGCGCCGGTTCGCACCGTGACGCCGGACGGCGACTCGCGTCCGGCCCTGCCCGAGCGTGTCCCGCAGACCCATATCGCCGAGCAACTCCGCGAGCCGCGCGCACCGGAAGCAGTCGTCCCCAAGGACACGGCGACACCTGAAGAGGTAGCCGATGCCTGGGCGGACTACGAACACGGAACCCAGTCAGTGGAAGAAGAGCTCCGACAGGATCAGCCATGACGACGACATCGAACGACATGATCTACAGCATCCTGGACAACAACCTGAGCAGGATCGCGGGCATCGAGGGAGCCGTCCTCCTGTCCAATGACGGGATCAAGCTCAGCGCCTATCTGCTGGACCGGCCCCAGGCGGAACGCATGGCCGCGGCGTCCTCCGGAATCGCTGCCACGATGAAGGCGATATCCAGGGAGATCGGCGGCGGCCGGGTGATCCGCCAGCTGGTCGAGATGGACGACAGGTATCTCTGCATCGTGGGGTGTGGCGAGGGCAGCACGCTCATCGTCGTGACCTCCCGCAAGGCACGGCTGGGGGAGCTGGGCGGAGAGGCGGTGCGGACCGCGCAGGCACTCGGTGAGTGGCTGGGCACACCTGAGCGCGACCAGGTGCCCACGTCGTAATGCCGGACGATCCGCAGCACGGAGGCCGCCGCCGCACGCGGCTGTACGCCCTGACCGATGGCCGTACAGCAGCTACGCACACCGTCGTGACCATGGACACCACGATCACGGCGGCGGTCTCCGCGGACGCCCAAGGCGGCCTGCCCAGCGAGTGGCAGGCCATCCTCTCCATGTGCCTGCCTCCGAACGGTCAGGCGGTCGCGGAGATCGCGGCCCGGATGCACATGCGCCTGACCCCGATGACGGTCCTCCTCGGTGAACTCGCGGACCGCGGGCTGATCCACCACCGGCCGCCCCTGGAGGAGGCCGAGACCACCAATGTCCACCTGCTCATGAGAATCAGGGACAGCCTTGCCCGAATATGAGACCCCTGCCCAGGAAGCGGCCCCCGTCAAGATCTTGATCGCCGGGGGATTCGGTGTCGGCAAGACGACCCTGGTCGAGACGATCTCCGAGATCGATCCGCTGCGCACGGAGGAGCGGCTGACGTCCGCGGGTGTCGGGGTCGACGACCTCGACGGCATCGAGTCCAAGCTGGTGACCACCGTGGCGATGGACTTCGGCCGTCTCACCCTCACCGACGCCGGAGTCGTCCTCTACATGTTCGGCACACCGGGCCAGGAACGCTTCTGGTTCATGTGGGACGACCTGCTGAACGGGGCTTTCGGGGCGATCGTGCTGGTCGACACCCGACGACTGGACCGCAGCTTCCCGGCCGTCGACTTCTTCGAGAGCCGTGGGCTGCCGTTCGTCGTCGGCGCGAACTGCTTCCACGGCGAACAGCCCTACACCGCCGAGGAGATCGGGGCGGCGCTGCATCTGCGCGATTCCGACACGCCCGTCGTCATGCTCGACGCCCGCTCCCGTGAGGACGTCCGGGACGCCCTGCTCGCGCTCCTCGACGTACTCATCGCCAAGGCACAGACCGCGGCGCCCGTGTGAAAGGAGTCCCGTCGTGGGCCGCGCTCGCAGACGGCTGCTGACTCAGCGCCGCGAGACCGACGGAGCCGCCGGGGCCGGTCCCAGGGTCGTCGTGCCGGGAGCCGCCCGGTGGCCCAGTCCCGTGCGGTACACGTCCAGAGCGGCCTCGACGCGGCCGCTGCGGCGCAGTAGGTCGCCCAGCAGGCGGCACAGGTCGGCGAGGTCGCCGCTGGCTCCGCTGCGCTCCAGCAGGGCCAGCGCCACGACGTAGTGCTCCTCGGCGGTCTCGGTCTCCCCCCGCTCCTCGGCGATCAGCCCGAGCAGCCGGTGCGCGCCGCCCGCGTGGACCGCGCCCTGCCGGTCGCCGAGTTCCAGGAGCGCCGAGAGCAGGCCGGCCGCCTCGTCGTGCCGCCCGAGCCGTCGCAGTACGTCGGCCAGTTCCACCTCCACCTGGGCGGCGTAGAGCACGGCGCGTTTGGAGGTCAGCATGTCCCGGGCTGTGCGCAACTCCTTTTCAGCAAGGGTGAGTTCGCCGTTCTGCGCCTGGACGTAGCCGCGCATCCAGTGGCAGTGCGCGAGATCGGTCCGCAGCCTCAGCTGCCGGTAGATCGCCTGGGCCTTGGCGAGTGAGGCGTCGGCGTCGGCCGTGCGTCCTTCGGCGAGGAAGGTACGGGCCACCTGCCGGTGCATGCCCGCCACCAGCGCCGGGTCGTTGACCTGCGGCGCCAGGGCCAGCGCGAGCTCGGCGGCGTGCGCGGCGCGGGCGTGGGCTCCCATGTCGATGTACGGGCCGATGACGGCGGCGTACAGCAGTACCAGCGCCTCGGGGTCGGCCAGGCCGCTCGCGCCGAGCTCGTCGATGGTGGACTCAAGGAGATAGCAGGCGTAGCGCAGCTCCCCGGCCAGGAGGTGCGCGATGGCGCGGCCCCGTACGGCGCGGGCGCGGCGGGGAAGCGGTTCATCGGCCAGCAGCCGCTCCGCCGCCTCGAAGTGCCGTCCCGCATCGGCCAGTTCGCCGCTCTCCAGAGCACAATCGCCCAGACCGAGCAGCGCCTCGGCCTGCTCGGGAACGAGTCCGAGGTGTTCCGCGTCGGTGCGGAGCCGGCGGTAGTGGACGGCAGCCTCGTCGGCGGCGCCGGTGGCGAGCTGCTGCTGGGCATCGGTGAGGGCGAGCCGCAGCTCGGTGGCCAGATGGGCGGGGCGCCCGGTGGACAGCTCCTCGAACGATGTGCCGAGCCGTTGCGCGAGGAAACGCAGTGCGGTCTCGGAGGGCCGGACCTTGCCGGACTCCAGTGTCGATACATACGCGGGTGTGTACGCGGGTTCGGCCAACTGCCGCTGTGTCAGCCCGCGTCGGTTACGCAGCCGCTGTACCCGTCGGCCGATCTCGGCTGGTTCGTCCATGGGACCCCCTGGTCTCGAACTCCCCAGTATTCAGGGGCAGTAGGCATTGCGCACGTCCTGTTCCTGCCCCTAGTTTAAGCAACCCGTTCAACAGGCTTAATCAGTTGCTTAACTCTCGTCTCAGGGGCAGGAATTGATGCGTTCAGCGCGACGCGGAGTCATGGGGGTGGCCGGCGTGGCCGCTGTCCTGACGACCGTACTGGCCGCCGTACCCGGCAGCGCGGCGGCGGATCCGGCTACGCCCGGCAAGGCCGGGGTCGAGGTCGAGATACCCGGCCCGGAACACGGCACTGCCGCCGGTTCCGGCCACACGCGCGTACCGCTCGAGGGCCGGGACCGGCCGCCGTCCCGGCTCTCGGCGGCCGAGGAGGCCGCCGACGGCGACGTCACCAGGCTGGTGGACAACGGCTCCACCGCCGACCGGCTGGACATCGTCGTCGTCGGGGACGGGTACACCACCGCCGAGCTGGACCGGTTCCACACCGACGCCAAGGAGAAATGGGCCGAGGTGGCGGCCGTCGAGCCGTACACGACGTACCAGAGCCTCTTCAACGTCTGGGCGGTGGACGCCGTGTCGAACGAGTCCGGCGTCTCGGGCGACCCCGGCCCGGCCGTCGTCCGGGACACCGCTCTGGGCTCGTATTTCTGGTGCGACGGCATCGAGCGGCTGCTGTGCGTCGACCAGGACAAGGTCGACGGGTACGTGGCGAAGGTGCCCGATGCCGACCTGGTGCTCGTCCTGGCCAACAGTGCCAAGTACGGCGGCGCGGGCTACAACGAGCCCAGCGCCTCCCTCGGCTACGAGGGCATCTCGACCGCCTCGGCGGGCAACGAGAAGTCCGGCCAGGTCGCCATCCATGAGACCGGCCACTCGCTGGGCAAGCTCGCCGACGAGTACTTCTACCCCGACTACCCGGGCTACGAGCAGTACACGGGCCCGGAGCCCGCCGACTCCAATGTCTCCACCCTGACCGCCGGGGACATGTCGGGGCAGCGCGCCAAGTGGCACCGCTGGCTGGGCGAGGAGTCGCCCGACGGCGGCACGGTCGGCACGTACGAGGGCGGCGGCTACTACGTCACGGGGCTGTACCGGCCCACCGACAACTCCCTCATGCGTTCTCTCGGCACACCCTTCAACCTGCCCGGCGTCGAGGCGATGATCGCCGGTTTCTACCGCCATGCGAGGATCGCCACCGCCGTCACCCCCACCGGCCGCATCCTGCGGCTGGGAGACACCGCGAAAGCCGCCGTACCCCGGCTGGCGGGCGCGGACGGGCGTCAGCTGAGGACCCGCTGGTACCTGGACGGGAAGGAGCTGAAGCCCTTCGCGGGCCGTACTCGGGTGCGGGTGTCGGACCTGGCCCTGCTGCTGCTCGACCTGCGCACGCACACGTTGTCGGTGACCGCCGAGGACCGCACCCCCTCGGTGCGGGATCCCAAGATCGCCGGGACCCTGCAGTCCGACGTCAGCTGGAGGATCCGGCTCTGACATCACCTGCGACCGGGTACCACGAAGCTCCCGGGCAGGGCCCCAGGCCGCTGCCCGGATGCCTCGCCGTACTGCCGTGGCGGGCAGAGAAGCGTCCTCCGCCACCGCTCAGCCGGTCTGCACCGTACTGCCGCCGGCAGCGCCGTACTCGGTGAGCAGCAGGGCGATGTCGTCCGCGCGGTGCGCCGAGCGCCGGGCCTCGTGCAGAAGCCGGTCGGCGAGCTCGTCGAGGGTGTCCGCGCGGGCGTGGGCCAGCGTCGCTCTCAGCTGGTCGACCCCCACGTCGATGTCGGTGCCGCGCTCCTCGACCAGTCCGTCCGTATAGAGCGCGAGTACCGAGCCGGGCGTCAACTCCATTTGCGTTTCCGGGTAGTGGGTCGCGCGGTCGACACCGAGCAGGGCTCCGCCCTCCAGATTCACCACCTGCGTCGTCCCGTCGGGACGGCGTAGCAGCGGGGGGCAGTGGCCGGCGCGGACGGCACGCGCTCGACCGGTGCCGGCGTCGAAGAGGATGTAGCAGCAGCTGGCGAGAAGCTGTGCGTCGAGGTCTCCGAGGAGCCGATTGGTTCCCGCGACCACCTCACCTGGCTGCTGCCCTGCGGTGGCGAAGGCCCGTACCGCGCTGCGCAGCTGCCCCATGGCCGCAGCGGCGGCGACACTGTGTCCCTCCACGTCCCCGATGACCAAGGCGAATCCATCACCCGTCTTGATCACGTCGTACCAGTCGCCGCCGATGTCCATACCGCCTGTGCCGGGCAGATAGCGGCCGGTGATGTGGACACCTGGGATGGCGGGCAGCCGGTGGGGAAGGAGCGCATGCTGCAGACCGCGGGCGACGGCGAACTCCTCGTCATAGAGCCGGGCGCGCTCGAGGGCCTGGGCGATCAGTCCGCCGAGCGCGCTGAGGACGCTGCGTTCTTCGGTGGTGAAGTGGTGGATGTCGTCGAAGCCGAGGACACACGTGCCGATGGGGCGGCTGGAGGCGATCAGGGGGAGGTACGCCCAGCAGCGCACCCCGTCCACCGGGATACCCGGATAGCTGCGGGAGAGGTCCTCCTGCGACTCGATGAACAGCGGAACGCCGGACGTCAGCGTGTCCGTGCCGGGCAGCCGGGCGTGCAGAGGCGTCCCCTCCAGCCAGTCCAGGAATCCCTCGTGGTGACCGGTGTGCGACAACAGGTGCATACGGCCCCCACGGACCACGTAGATCGCCATTTGCCGGCCGCCGAAGGCCGGCAGAAGCTGATCGGCGACGACATCGCAGACTTCCCGGGCTGTCACTGCCTCGGTCAACCCGCTGCCCAGCTGCAGTACGTGGTACATGGCGCCCAGGCGTGCGGGTCTGGCCGGCGTGGAAGCAGAGGAGGACGGCGGCACGGTGCTCTCTCCTGCCGCGGCCGCCGTATCCGGGAGCGGTGCCCGCTGCTCCGCCGTGGCCGGGGGCGGCTGCCCCACCGGGACCGTTCTGACCGTCACGCCGTCCGCGGCCGGGTGGAGAGCGAAAGCGAGCCACTGGTCGGGCGGGCGGCAGGCCAGGAACGACGTGGGCTGCTGCGAGACCATGGCGGCGCGGTGCCGGTCTTCGTAGGCGGGATCGGACAGCCACGGCAGAACGTCCCAGAGACACTGGCCTACGAGGTCCGCCCGGCGGACCCGCAGCAGCTGCTCAAGGCTGCGGTTGGCATAGGTGAGCCTCCCGTCGGGATCGAGTGAGCAGACACCGTCCGGGAGCCTCTCGATCGCCGCGACGGCTCTGGTGCCCGCCCCGGGGTCGAGGACGGCACCGACCAGGTGCGAACGCGCCTCCTCGCCAACGGCCTCCGGTATGCGGCCCCACAGCTCGACCGTGCGGAGCCTGCCGTCGTGCCTGCGAACCCGCAGTCGTTGCGCGACGACACGGCCGTCGTCGACCGCCTTGCGGGCCGCGGACCGGAAGGCGGCGAGGTCTGCGGGGTGGATCCGGGAAGCGAGGGTGCCGGCCTGTCCGTCGAACTCTTGAGGCGTGAGACCGAAGATCGCGCAAAGCTCGTCGTCCGCTGCCAGAGTGCCGGTCTCCGGCTGCCAGTCGAACAGGCCGACCCGCACCGCCGGCAGGGAGGGAGCCGGAACCTCGATGGCGACCGTTCGCGCGTCGTATTCGGGGAGATCGCCGCGGTCGTGGAGCACAGCGAGCGAGGCACCGAGACGGCTGGCTATGCGGCGCAGATGCCGAAGCCGGGTCCTGGACAGCCCCTTGGTCCCGGGCGGTGCGGACCATATGACGGCCAGGGCCCCGAGGGCATCGCGCCCCGCTCGCACCGGCACGGACGCGGAGCCGAAGGCGTACGGCAGCGCCACCGCCAGTTGCGGGAATCGCCGCGCCGTCTCGTCGGCGTCGGCCAGGTGCACGGTCCGCCCGGAGCGGTAGGCCGCTGCGACGGGAAGCGGACTGTTCGCCGGGATCAGCCGCCAGCCTCCCAGCAGGGAAGGCGGCGTCCCGCATGCCGCCACGAGCACGATCGAGCTGCGGTCGCGTGAGCGGAGAAAAATGCTTGCGGCGTGCGCGTGGGTTTCCTGGACGGCGCTGACGACGGCAGCGGACAGCAGGTCGTCGCTCTCCGCCCTGTCACCGGTGACACGCGACCCTGTCCGTTCCGTCGGCCCATGCCGACCCATATTTTCTGATCTACCCCTGGATGCCGGGAGTGTCAAGGCGAGAGCGTCACACCAGTCGCGCCGCCTGCTGCTGCGCGCCCGACCACACAGCAGCGGATGCCGGACCTGCACGGCGGAAGCCGGGACAGCCTGGGGGTACATCCCCCATCTGTTCCGGCGTCAGCCGGGGATACGCACCGTGCTGGTCGGGAGTTTCGGTGAGCGTCTCTGCGGATCGGCGAGCGGCGGCGTTCATCAGACCGTGGCCTCGTGGACGAAACACCAGCGCCAGTCCTCGCCCGGTTCGAAGGACTGCACGATGGGGTGCCCGACGGTGCCGGCGTGCAGGCGGGCGTGCTTGAGCGGCGAGGAGTCGCAGCATCCAACGTGCCCGCAGGTCAAGCAGAGTCTGAGGTGCACCCAGGGGGAGCCGAGGCGCAGACACTCCTCACAGCCCTCGGGGGTGCGCGGCGTCACCGGGCGGACGAGCGCGAGATGCGGGTCGGGTTCCATCATGGCGTGCCTCTTTCTGGGGACGGGCGGGTCACCGGCGACCGGCGATGGTCTCCTCGACCCATTGACGCAGTGCGGGGCGGGCGCCGCACCCGCCTGCCGCGCGATCACCTGCCCCTCGTCGAGCAGGAGCAGGAGCAGGGTCGGTACGGCCCGCACCTGGAATCGCTGGGCGATTCTGGGGAGCTGGAACATCGCAGGACGCAGCCGAACCGGGACGTCCCCCTTGCGCAACGGAGGACGCCGCACGGCCGGCGCCGCTGACGGCGGTCTCCAGGACCTCGTCCTCGTCGTCGATCTCCAGGATGTCCATCGCCGCGGGGCGCACATGGGCCGGGGTACCGTGGCGGATCGAGCGCGCGGCGGCGTCCAGGACGCCGGCGGCCGCGTGAGTCACGGGCGATACCTCGACGCCGAAACAACGCTCGCCGAGGTATCTTGACGCCCGTTGCGACGCCCTGTCAGGTCTTGCGACCTGCGGGCAGGGCGACTTCAGGATGATGCCGGCCCCCCGCCGTCGGTCACGGCACCGCGGGATCGAGCACGACGGGCAGCTCCGCGAGGCCGCGGAAGGCCGGGAACGGAACCTCCATCCACGGCGCCTCACGTGCCGGGTCGGCCAGGGCCATCCTCGGGAAGCGACTGAACAGACCGGTGAGAGCGAGCTGCATCTCCAGCCTGGCCAGCGGTGCTCCCAGGCAGTAGTGGATGCCGTGCCCGAAGCCCAGATGGGCACTTTGCACGTTCTCCGGTCGCGTCACGTCGAACCGGTCCGGGGAGTCGAACTTCAGCGGGTCGCGGTTGGCCGAAGTGAGCGCGATCTGAACCAGCGCGCCCTTCGGAATCACCGTCCCGGCGATCTCGACATCCTCGGTCGCGAAACGGAACGTCGCGCTCTCCACCGAGCCGTCGTAGCGCACCAGCTCCTCCACCGCCCGTCCCATCAGCTCCGGGTTCTCCTGCACAGCACGCAGCTGTGCGGGTTGGGAGAGGAGATGGTAGACGGCGTTGCCGATGAGGTAGGCGGTCGTCTTGTGACCCGCGAACATCAGCAGGAACGCCGACGAGATCAGCTCGTTCTCGGTGAGCCCGCCGTCGTTGTCCCGGGCCGTGGTGAGCGCGCTGAGCAGGTCATCACCCGGGTTGCCGCGCTTGCGCGCGATGAGATCCGCGAAGTACGCGTGCAGGCTCTCCTCCGCCTTCTGCTGGGCCTGCTTGGATTCCTTGCTGAACCCCGTCTGCGCCACCGTGGTGGACCAGAGCTGCACCTGTGACCGCTCGCCCTTCGGTACGCCGAGCAGTTCGCAGATCACGGTGATCGGCAGCGGGAACGCGAACGCGGGCAGCAGGTCGACCGGTTCCCGGGTGGGGCATGCGTCCAGCAGCGTCTCGACGATGTTCTGGATCCGCGGCCGAAGCGACTCCACCCGGCGCGGGGTGAATTCGGAGTTGACCAGCTTCCGCAGCCGCGTGTGCTTGGGCGGGTCGGAGTTGAGCATGTGGTCGTCCAGTGCCACCGACGCGTCACCGAAGATCCTCCGGTAGGCGTCCATGGCCCCGTACATGTCCTTGCTCAGCCGCTGATCCGACAGGGCGGCCCGAGCGTCCTCGTACCGCGTGATCAGATACGTGTCGATGCCGTGCGGCGGCCGCATGGGGCAGACCGGCGCCGCGTCCCGGAGGTTCGCGTAGACCGGGTGCGGGTTCCGCCGGAACTCGGGGGTACACCGCTCCGCTGCGGCGACGGGATCTTCGAGTGTGGTCACGGACGGCTCCTGAGGTCGAAGAGGGCCTCGGCGTTTCCGCCGAGGATGAGCTGCTGGGACGCCTTGTCGATCGGCAGCTTCTCGATCATGTGGATCAGCTCCTCGAGCGGCGCGGACAGCGGCGGCGAGTCGGAGCCGAACAGCATCCGCTCCGGTCCCAGCACCTCCGCGTTGAGGCCCAGGTGCGCCGCGCTGAACGGGCTGGTGTCCACATACATGCGCTGCAGCGCGGCGACCGGGTCGGCCGCCGCCGGGGCGGAGGACGGCGCCGACGGCGCGCCCCCGCCCCAGTGCCGGGGGCGCGCCGCCGTCTGCAGGCGCTCCGGCAGCAGCGCCAGCGCGCCGCCGCCGGTGGCACCGATCAGCCGCAGGCCGGGGTACTTGTCCAGCCATCCTGCGAACGCGATCATGGCCATGCCCATGGTGACGTCGCCGAACCGGCCGATCTGCTCGACGAAGCCGATGTCGTCGACCCGCTCCGTGCCGATCGGTTCGGCCGGGGCATGCACCAGGACGGGCACTCCGGCCTCGGCCGCCAACGCGAAGAAGGAGTCGGCCCGCTGAGAGCCGAGCAGCTCGCCGTGGACACTCGACGTGGTGATCAGGCCGACGAAGGCGGGGTCTGCCAGCGTCTCGCGGACCCCTTCCAGGTGATCGTCGTCGCCGAACGGGTTGGCGTACACGTACCCGCGCAACTGGTCCGGGAACGAGGCGATCAGGCCCGACATCCAGGCGTGAAAGCCTCGCAGCCGGTCTCGTGGTTGCGCGTAGTTGTCGACGCCCGGGACCCGCGCCATCGCGCCGGCGCCGACCGGACTGCCGATGATGGTGAGGTCGATCCCGGCCTCGGCGCGGGCGGCGAGCATCCCGTCCACGTCGGTCAGGCTGGGGGGCATGGGGAATCGCTGGGCAGCCTCCGGTGGGGAGAGATGCCCGTGGATGTCGATGATCATCTGTCAGTTCCCGGTTTCCGTGTGAGTGCGTGGGTGACCGCGACACAGTCCTCTTCGCCGAATCCTTGCTCGGTGGCGCGGACATGGGTCCTGGCGGCTGCCTCGGCGAGCGGAAGCCGCAGCCCGGCCGCCGCGGCCTGGTCCGCGACGAGCTGGAGGTCCTTGGCCATCAGGCGCAGCCGGAAGTCGGGCTTGTCGAAGCGCCCGGCTGCCAGGCGCTTGGACTTGAACACCATGACCGGCGAGGCGAAGCCGCTGCCCGCGATCGTGCCGAGCACGAGCTGCCGGTCCAGTCCGGCGGCGGCCGCCAGCTCGGCGGCCTCGGCCAGAGCCTGCACCTCGATCCCCATCAGCATGTTGAGGAGCAGCTTCATCCGCATGCCGGAACCGAGTTCGCCAAGGTGGACGACCTCCTTGCCGAGCAGTTCGAGCAGCGGCCGCCCCGAGGCGAAGACGCGCTCCTCGCCGCCGACGAACAGCCGCAGCTCGCCGCTGCGGGCGTGCTCCCGGTTGCCCAGCATTCCGACGTCCAGAACGGCGGGAACCTGCCCGGCGAGGCGGACGACCTCTTCGGGGGCGACGGTGCTGGCACACACCAGGGCTCCGGGGTACGGGCCCCGCGCCAGAACACCGTCCGGTCCCCGCAGCACCGCGGCGAGGGCTTCGCCGTCGGCCACGGTGCAGATGGCGGCGCTCGTACCCTCGACGGCGTCGGCAGGGTGGGCGGCGGCGAAGGCGCCGGCCTTGGCGAGCGGCCCCGTCCGCTCCGCCGTGCGGTTCCAGACCCGCACCTGAATGCCCTGGTCGAGCAGCCGGGTGGCCAGGCCGGTGCCCATGGTGCCGAGACCGAGGACGGCGACGGAGCCGCTGGGGCGCGTCATGACTTCACCCCCACGGTCTCCTGAATGACCCGGAACCGCAGGGACTGGGTCTTGTCGACCCACTGGCGCAGCGGGGCCACCAGTTCTTGGTGATCCTCGCCCTGCTGCCAGGCGAAGAAGTGTTCGGGCGTCTCCCACTCGCTGGTGATCACCCACTGCCGGGAGCCGTCGACGGGTTCTCCCAGTCTGTCGATGATGTGCCCGGGGACTTGAGCGACGGACTTGCGTATTCGCTCGTACATCTCCAGGAACCCCTGCTCGCCGCCCTCGATGACGTGGACCGCGAACACCACGGACAGCTTGTCGGCCGATTGGCCGTTCTGCACAGCACCCATGTCTCCTCCTGGTGGTGAGATCTGGCAGAACACGATTCCCACCGACTCATGGCTCCCTTGGCCACGCAACTCCGACGTGGGCAGAGCCCAATGGAGACAAGGGCTCCCGCGTGGTTGATAGCCCGTCCGGGTGAGAATCGAAGGGCCCTTTCCGAAGGCGGTTCCGGGCTCCTCGCACGGCACCGACGAGGACTCGCCCGCTCCTTGACGATCAGTCGCGGCCACGCCGCCTCGTCCCGGAGAACGGCAGCTCGAGGCGGGTGTACTGCGCGCCGGGCATGGCCCGGCAGAAGCACGTGTGCCGTGCCCGGACAGTCCCGGACACGGCACACTGCTCGTTCGGTCAGAACTCTGATTGGACGTCAGAGAACGGCCGGGTGATCAGTCCTTCTTGCTCGCGACGGCGTTCTTCGAAGTGCCGGTGAGGGCCTTTTCGCTCTTGAAGTTCTTCACCGCGAGCGCCGCTGGTTCGGTGACCTCGAGCCACGGGTCGTCAAAGACGAACTCATCCAGGACGAAATCGCGATCACCCTCCGTCTCCCACACCTCGCCGTCAAGGAAGAGCACCTTGGCGTAGGCGAAGTTCCCCGCGGCGGAAATGGAGACTGCACACGGCTGCGAGTCCGTGGGGAACCCTGTGTTGTCGCTGACGAGGTCCCAATCGTAATCCCCTGGGACTCCCTGCCCGGTCACGGAGAGGTCCCGCTGGCCGACGAAGACCCGCCCGTCGGTAAGTAGCGCCGCGCTCAGCTCTTCGCGGAGCGTGAATCCCGGCTCCGTCCCTGTGAGGTCGAGCTGGAAGTAGTCCGTGGTGTCGATGTCGGTGCACGGGCCCGTGTCCCCGGTCGCGCCGGTCGGCCCGGTCGGCCCCGTCGCTCCAGTTGCTCCAGTTGCTCCAGTTGCTCCGGTCACGCCGGGCGTGCCTGCCCCGGTGGGTCCGGTCGGTCCGGTGGGGCCGGTGGGGCCGGTGGGGCCGGTCACGCCGGGCGTGCCTGCCCCGGTGGGCCCGGTGGGGCCTGTCGCGCCCGTGGCGCCCCTCGGCCCGGTGGGACCGGTCTTGCCCTTGCACTTGTCCCCGCGGCCGCTCTCCACCACGAAGCTGGCGACACTGTCGTAGTAGAAGTACCTGTCACACCTGTCGTCCTCTGCGGCGGCCGCGCTCACCTCGGCCGCCGCCTGGGGGGTGTCCCCAGCCGCCAGCGCGGGGCTGCTGAGGCCCAGCATCACGAGGGCCAGCGACGCCACCGCGCCGCCGGTGAGCAATCTGGTCCGCTGCGGAAGCGGGCCGAGACCGGACCGGGTCCTGCTCTCAGGACTCATGAAGTGCCCTACTTTCTTGGTGAGTTCGAACTCAGCGTTCGAAATGTCGTTAGCCCCAGAGGCTCCGGGCACGGCTGTCCTGCCTGCGCTGCCCGACTGCTGAAGGCGGCACAGGGGGCCGTGCCCAGGTCTAACGGCAGTCTCCGTCGCTTGTGGCGCGGACTGCTGCGGTCCTGCTACGGGCCTGCATCCGGCATCATTCGGGCGTATCCGCAGCGACAGGGAGAGGCGCGCGGAACGATCAATACTTCGGCCCAGCACGCGTGGTCCGTTGGGACGACGAATCGGCGCGCCGCGGGGATCCCGGCCGGGCCGGTGCCTAGCTTCGCGCGCACACGCACGCGGGGACGTGGGTGAGCTCTCCCCGGGGTTGAGCGGGCGGAAGATTCACCACCGTCGCCAGCCGTCTGATTCCTCAACACCACTCCGTGCGCGGTGTGCGTGACTCATGCTGGCGGATTGATAAGGGCCGCCAAGATTCCCCAAGGACTCATAATCTGTCGGCCGTGGGTTCGAGTCCCACCCGCCCCACCGTGCAGGCTTCTGACCTGCAGAAACGTCTCTTCGTGACCGCCGGATTCAGAACTTTGGCCCAGCGGACTGAATCCGCTGCTAACGAGTTCGACGGCGATTCGACACGCGGTGGTTGGCGCTTCGCTGACCTGCGAGGATACGCCGGTCATCCATCGGCGTGAGCTTCAGTAGGGGCCTGTTCGAGAGGCTGGACGGCGGATTCGGGACGCTGTCAGGACACAGGGTAGGAGAAGGAGCCGCCAAGGGCCCATCACTCCGACCCTGCTGCGTCTGTGGCGGGTGTGGTCGACATGGTTGCGGGGCCGGGCGCCCGGGACCGTCGGTGGAGACCGGGGCGGCTGGTTGCCTCCATAGCTGGTCCGAGAGCGCGGGAAAACGGCCTGAGATTCGGACGGCGCCAATGGCGCCGACTCCCTGCAACTCCGGCGAACGCACCATCAGCGACCTGCTGATGGACCAGATTGAATCCTCGCCCATCACGTCGCCCGCTTCCTGGCGAAGGTCGCTACCGCGTCGACTCCGGCGTGGTGCAGGCTCCGCTGTACCTTTCTCCGCGCCCCGGACGTGAATCGCGGTAGGCGCGGAGGTGCCGGTGGCAGCGCACATCGGGGCGTAGGCGCACGCGAGGTCCATTCGCTGCAGCTCGCCCATCGCCAGCACCCACTCGCGGGCCTCGCGTAGTCGCGGGTCGAGGAACGCCTCTTCAAGATCGCGAGGTCGGGGCGGACGTCGACACTGCTGCCCTCCCACCCAGGTGGGCAGCCGCTCACTTCAAACCTAGAGCAACTGCTCGGGTCCGCCGACGACTGATGTGACGGCGTGATCGTGTCGTGAATGGCCGAGTCATGTCCCAGCCAGACGGCGCGAGTGGGAGCCGACACCTTCTCTTGGGTAGGGCCGACTCGGCTGTGGGGCGGCTGGACCTGCCGTTGCCTCGTTGGGCGCGCCGGGCAGGGCAGGTGTAGAGAGGAGATGTGCTGCAGCGCCTCGTCGGTTTTCGCCGGTCGGTGCGAGCGGGTCATGCGATGGTGGCCATCCCGATCGCGCTGATGGTGGCGGTTGTCGTGATCGACGTTCTTGCGCCCCCGGATATTCACCTGGGCCCTTTGCTGGTCGCGGCCCCGGCGATCACGGCTTCGTTCGCCGGCCCCTGGCTGACGGGCCTGGTCGCCGCCCTCGCGGTGGTGGCTCAGGCGGTCATCGCGGTGCTGCGCGATCGCGACGAGTTGTTCTCGGCGAACCACCAGGCACAGATCGGCGCCCTGGTCCTGGTCGGATCGAGCCTCGTGATCTTCTGCGTGCTGCGGGAGCGCCACGCCAGAGAACTGACGCAGGTCCGGTACGTGTCTGAGACCGCCCAGCGCGTCGTCCTGCGGCCGCTGCCCAAACACATCGGGCCCCTGCGAATCGCCTCCCTCTATCTTGCTGCCGAGGCCGAGGCCCAGATCGGCGGCGACTTGTATGCGGCCGTACGCACCAGCTCCAGCACCCGGCTGATCGTCGGCGACGTGCGGGGCAAAGGCATGACCTCCGTCGGTGACGCCGCCCTGCTGCTCGGCGCGTTCCGGGCCGCCGCCCACCGCCAGGCGACTCTGGTCGAACTGGTTACCTATCTCGATGGAAGTGTGTGCTGGAACCTGGCCGAACCCGGCGAGACGGGCCAGACCGGAGAGAGCTTCATCACCGCCGCCATTCTGGACATCCTCGACCAGGACAGTAGGGTCGACATGATCGACTGCGGGCACCCACCGCCGATTGTGCTGCGAAACGGCCGTGCCACGACGATCGACGCCTACCAGCCCGCGCCTCCGCTTGGCCTCGGCGAACTGGCGCACCCTTGCTACCACGTCGACGCATTCAAATTCGAGGTAGGAGACCTCCTGCTGCTCTACACGGACGGGGTCATCGAGGCCCGCGACTCCACCGGCGCCTTCTATCCACTCACCGAGCGAGTCACGGGCTGGACCGAGAGCAACCCCGACGCATTCCTGCATCACCTCCGGCGTGATCTGCTCGACCACGTCGGCGGACGGCTGGGCGACGACGCCGCCATGATCGCGATCAAGCGCCAACCCACGCCCACGTGACGTCCTACGGGTGTCTTTACCGACAGGCGTTGCCGCGGAAGCGATGGCGGCCCTCGTTTCGCTATCAGACCAAGAGCGAGGGGCGCGAGACAGAGTCAAGCTAGTGCGGGCATCGTCTTCAGCCTGTGCGGCCTGTGCGATGCGTCTCTCGAAGTCCTTCATGGTTTCGAAGGGGCCTTTGAGAGCGAAGCGGAGACGGTGGGAGGCGTACGTATGCTGCCCGAGCATGCCGCGCCGGCCGGGGTTGGGCTCGATGAAGTAGGACAGCGTTACCCGCAGATGCGCATCTTCGGCGTCTAGGTCCAGCAACTGCTCACGGGGCCAGGGCAGTTCATGCAGCTCGCCGAGGCGCACCGTCCTACCGTCACGGACAAAAGGCTTCAACGAGCCTTGAATGATCACGGTGACGGCGCTGGCGGGGTGCATCAGCTGTATCGGGCTGGGACTGGGGACGCGGTCCGCGGCCGAGGGTGCACGGGTGATCGCCTCGAGGCTCGCACCGGTGGCACCGGCCGACGTCGAGGCCGTCGGCGCTCGCCCTCCAGGACGAACGGTGGGCTGCGGAGACGGCTGCAGAGGCTCCGCTCCGGCGCCGGGGCGGGATCGGGCTCAGGTGGTCGGCCGGCGGTGTCTGTCCCGCAGGGTGATGAGCGTCGGGAAGGGGCGGAGGAGGTGGAGTCGAGCCTTCATCAGGTGCTTCAAGCCGCCGAAGTACTGCTCCGGAGCCTGGTCGTTGCCCTCGTCCAGCAGTCTCCGCGTGATCCTGGTCAGGCTCGCCCACGACCAGAGAGCGGCGGTGATGCGCCCCGCTCGCTGTTGCGCGACTGCGAGGGCGATGAGAATCCTGCTCTTTTGGTCGAGCCCGTCGTTCTCCGGCAGGTTGGCCAGGACCCACGTGTACAGCGCCATGGCCTTGTCGGCTCGTGGCGTGTCCCGGACGGGTAGACCCAGGTCGCTCAGTGTTCTCCTCTCGCACGATGTGTCCTCCAGCTCGTGGTAGATGCCGACCGCTCTGACGTAGGCTTCCGCCGCCTGCAGCCGGCGGCGCCCGTATCTCAGCGTCGTGGCGAGGCGTTCCGGTGCCTCGGCCTCCTTGTGCCGGTCACCGCGGGCCCGGAACAGCGCGATCTCCCGTTCGTGCACCTCGGCGGCCTCGGTGAGGCGGCCGAGGTGCACGCAGTGCGGTGCCGAGGTTGACCAGCACCGTGATCAGCAGGCTTTCCTCGTCGCGCTCCTCGTGGATGGCCGCCGCCCCGCGGTGGGCCGCGACGGCCTCGTCGTACCGGCCGAGCTGCTGGATTCTGTTGCCCAAGGCGTCCAGCGCCACGGCCTCCAGGGCGCGGTCGCACACCTTGTGGCAGATGTTCACGAGTCTCTCGTAGTTGTCCACCGCTTCCTCCGGGCTCATGTCGCTCACCGCCCACAGATGCTGCGTGGCGATGGCCTGGTGGTGCTCGTCGCCGCGCTCCTGGTACAGGGCGAGGGCGCGGCGGTACGTGTCGAAGGCTTCAGTGGACCGTTTTATCGCGAACAACGTGTCTCCGAGGCGCATGACTCCCACCGCAGGCGGCAGGTAGCGGAAACGATGCGACCGACAACCGTGCCCCTGGTGCCGCGCCAAGTGCGCGACGCGCGCCGGGAGGCGCGACACCCCCTCCGAATCCCCGGGCCTCTCCGTTGGCCCCGCTGCGCCTCACTGCGTAGGGGTGCTTGGCCGCTCCTTGGAGACGAACGAGCCCAAGCCGGGCTCTGTGTAGGTCAATCCCTCCGCCCGCAGTGCGCGCAGCGCCTTCTGCGCCGTGGCGGCGGCGATCCCGAACTCCTCGGTCAACTGCACGACTGATGGCACGCGAGAGCGTGGCGGGTAGGTGCCATCGGCGATGCGCTCGCGCAGCACCTCGACCACCTGTCGCCAGCGAGGAACATCGGGGGCAAATTCGATCACCTGACCAAGCTAGGCAGACCACTCCACACCAGGCGAGATATGGAATACCTAGCGTGCTATAGCATGCTCTCGTAAAGTCGACTGTCAGAGAGAAGTACCCCCGCAACCGCGCGAACGGTCCGGGGGCGTGAACACCAGCTACAAGGGGGCTGATGAGGTGAGTGACTCTACCGACCGACCGCCGGTGCGCATGTGCGTCGGGTGCGAGCAGATCATCGAGACGCCAATCGTGGTGCGACTGGTCCATGCCAACTCGGGTCCGGGGTGGAACGTATACGCATGCCCCGACTGTGCGTCCGGCTACCTGACACCGGACCAGGCCTGGGAGCTGTACATCGAACACGTCGCTGGCTGTCGAGACTGCACCCGCGAGGTTTGCTGTGCGATGGGCACGGCCCTTTCGCATGTCCACAGCCGATCCCAGAACAAGGAGCGCGTCGCCAGAAGGCCAAGGGCGTAGAAGCCCCCAGGGCGCAGGCCGTCCTCAATTTGCCTCAGAGCACGGTCTGTTGTCAGTGCTGGATGCGATCATGTCCGTATGGGAGTTTCGCGCTCGGTGGACGAGCCCGTGGAAGGCCGCTCAGCTCCGACGAACAGGGTCGGCCCTCATTGAGTGAGGAGAGATGGTTGGTGCCGCAGCGGTACTGCTGTCGCAGCGGGGGCAGCGCATGGCGGCAGAGCTCATGTTGGACGTGGCGTCCTTCAAGTTCGATAAGCACATGACGAACTACGAGGAGACCATCGACTACACCTCGTGGAACGAGTACGAGGACGTCATTCTCGAGACCGATCCTCACTCGGTCATCGATTTCGAGAGGGAGGTCGTCGATCAGATTCGGTCAGCCTTCAAGGCTGTGGGGTAGCACACAGCAGGGAGATCCGGGACGTATGGGTGCGCGAGGTCATGCCCGTTGTCGGCCTCGGTTGGCGCGAAGGCTTGCCCGGGAGCTGAAGGGTGGCCAGAAGTCCAATTAGGCGCGGAAGGCCCGCCTGTAGCCAAGCATCCGGAGATGGGCAACCTGCACTTTACCAATGAGTGGGAGCAACGGGTCTACACAGTGCTTCGAGAGCGGCAGGTTGCGCTCCTGTACATCGAGACGATCGGCATCCTTCCGCTGCGGGCATGCGGGTCGTCAGGCACATCTTCGAGCCGGATCTGCTCGTGACGTACAAGGGCAGAACTGGAGTGATCGAGATCGACGACCCGCACGACAAGGGGCGCCGATCTGACGATGCCAGCCGTGAGCGGCTGCTGCGCAATGCCAGCATCAAGCACATCGACCGCATCGACGTGCGGGACTCCACAACCAAAGCCGAGGTGGAGAAGTTCGTCGAGACCTTCCTCAAGCACCTGACGGCGTGTGCCGGTTCTCACGGGGTGGGGGTACCCCGCCGATACATCGGCGGGGTCAACTCGGCCACTCTCAGCAAGGTTCCCTTTTGGTGAACGCCTCCAGCAACGAGGCCGCCCGCCTGTGGGAGACCAACGCTCGCGCAGCCGCGGAGTCTGCCGCCTGCGTGCTCAGCACCGGCGTGCGCCGGCTGCCCCGACGCACGCACCCGCGCCACGGTGCCGCGACGACGACGTCGCCCCCGCTGGGCGGCCTCCCCAGTGAACCGACACCAGGCCTGCCTCTTCTACGAGGTCAGGGCGGCCTGCCCCCGTTGGGGACTGCGGCAGGCCATCGGGTCTTCGCCGACCGGTTCCGGCGGGCCGAGCCCGTGATCACCCGCGCCGTCGAGCGGGGCGAACTCCCGGCGGAGACCGATCCGGTCGAGCTGCTCAAAACGCTGGCCGCACCGATCTATTTCCGGTTGCTGGTCAGCGCCGATCCGATCGAGGAGGGCACCGCCGACCAGGCCGTACGGATCACGCTCGCCGCCGCCCGCGCCGGCGCCCTGACACAGAGCTCCGCCGTAGCCGTCAACGCGACCGAAGCGGACGCCGGTCAGGCATGAAGGGCAGCGTGCTCGCCCCACGCGTACAGTGCCGCCACAAGGGCGTCCAGACCGGTAGGCAGACACAGGCCAACGGGTGCCCTTCACCATGGTCGCGGCCAGCACAAACATCGGACTCATTCATCTAGCGGTGGGGGTGGCCTGTTCTTCCCGCTGCTGTTCGCCGCCGCCGAACGGCTCCCCGGCGGGGTGGCCGCCTCCACGCTGAGTGCGGTGCAGCCACGGGTCGTGGCGGTCCTGGCTGCGACGGGCTTCACCAAAGCCCGTCGGCCTGGAGCTTCGCGTGGAAGATCGCGGGCATCGGGGGTGTCGGCTGGTAGTCATCGGCCCTGACGCGGGATTCGAGGCGGTTGGGATTCTGGCAGGTCTCGGCGGTGCCGGTGTGATGGCGCTCGGCGTGACGCTCACGAAACGCCGGGGGCGCGCCCGGACGGTGTCCGCCCGACGGCATTCGCGGGCTGGCAGCTCGCCGCGGGCGGCCTGTGACATTCCTGTTCGAGGGCGCGCCGCCCGCCGTTGACGGGCCCGGGTACCTCTGGCTCGGCCTGATCGGCGGCCTGCTCGCCTCGGCGGGGCGCCGTGGAGGCAGACACGACGCAATCCGGGCTGCCTGCGGCCTGGCTCGGCACACTGTGGCCCGCCGTGATGGTGCCGACTCGGCCCGAGATGTGGTCGGGTTACTCGATGATGCTGTCGAGGCCCGTCCGGCCCCAGCGCGGATCGTGCGGCGGGCGGGTTCCGTGCCCGCCGCGGCGAGCATCCTCGTCGTGACCGACCACCCCCGAACCGGCGCGGCTGACCTCGTGATGCATAGCCTGGGCGCGGTTCCGGGGTTACAGCCCCACACGTCCGCAGACCGGGCCGAAGGAGCGCACCGCTGTTGCGCGGGCCCGGTGGCAGGCGGATTCTGGACGTGATGAAGCGGGCCGGTGGGGCGCCATGAGCGCAGGGAACGAAGCAGCCGGGAACGGCGATTTCCGCGGCCCCCTGGACGTCACCAGGGCAGCCACGATGGTGCTCGACAGCCGGGACACCGTCATTGGCTGGAGTCCCGCGGCAGAGGCCCTGCTCGGCTACCCCTCGCACGAGGTCATCGGGCGGCCACTCGACACAATCCTGGGCCCCGCGACCGAGTCCCACGAGGCCCGCGCACCCGTCGAACGTTCGGCCCGAAGCAGCGCAGCCCCGCCGTTCGAGGACAGTGACGCACGCGTCGCCGTCCACCGCGACGGCCACCACCTGATGCTCGCCACCGTGAGCTGCCCGCTGTCCTGCGGGGGAGTGGCCGAACGTGTCCTCGTGGCGGCAGAGCGCGACGGGCTCATCCTGTGGGAATCCCGGCTCGCCATGCTGCACGGTCTGGCCACCCAGTCGCCCGTGGGCCTCGCCATCCATGACACCAACCTCCACCTGATCTGGTGCAACGCCGCGTATGAAGAGGAAATCGGGCTGCCGTTCGCCGCGTTCCGCGGCAAGCGCGGCGATGAGCTGTACCCCGACGGAAGGTTCGTGACGCCGGGATATCCGGAGACGCTCGACGCGGTCATCCGACACGTACTGGAGACCGGCGAGCCGTTCCTCGATCTGCACTTCCGAGGGCAGCAGCCCAGCGACCCCGGGGACGATCACCTGTGGTCCTGCTCCTACTACCGGCTGCAGGACCCTGACGGCTATGTCTTCGGCGTGTGCGAGGACGCCTTCGACATCACCGACCGCTACAAGGCCCAGCAGCAGCTGAATCTGCTCGTCGAGGCGGGCCGGCACGTCGGCACCACGCTGGACGTCGTCGTCACGACCGAGGAGCTGGCGGAGGTGGCGGTCCCAGCATTCGCCGACCACGTCGAGGTCGACATCGCTGCCGCGGTACTGGAAGGGGAACTGCCGGGGGGCGCCGCCGCGGTGGGGACGGACCTGATCCGCACCGCCTCACGCTCGGCCTCGGCCGACGGCGCGGCAGAGGCCGTGGGGCGGCGGTTTCGCCCGCCTCGCCCCGTGGCCCACCCGGCCGGTTCGCCCCAGCACCGCAGCCTCGCCTCGGGCGGGCTCGTCCTGGACGAGAACACCCTGGTCGTGCCGCTGCGAGGCGGGGGCAACGCGCTGGGGCTGGTCACCTTCGTCCGCAGCAGCGGGCCGGGCATCTTCGACAGCGGGGCCGTCGCCCTGGCGGACGAGCTGGTCACCCGGGCCGCGGTGTGCATCGACAACGCCCGCCGCTTCACCCGCGAACGCGCTGCGGCCCTGGCCCTCCAGCGCCAGCTGCTCCCACAGCACCTGCCGCCGAACTCGGCGGTGGATCTGGCTCACCGCTACCTGCCCACGGACGACCTGACCGGAGTGGGCGGAGACTGGTTCGATGTCATTCCGCTGTCCGGAACGCGCGTCGGCCTCGTGGTCGGGGACGTGGTGGGCCATGGGCTCCACGCGGCGGCCACCATGGGACGGCTGCGTACGACCGTGCGGGCGCTCGCCCCGTTGGACCTGCCTCCTGACGAGCTTCTCAAACGGCTCGACGATCTGGTGGGGCAGTCCGCGGAGGACCGCAAGGACGTCGTCGGTGCGTCCGGCGACGACGCGGGCGACGACGAGGCCACCGGGGCGACCTGCCTCTACGTGGTCTACGACCCGGTGTCGCGGCACTGCACCATGGCCCGCGCGGGTCACCTGCCGCCCGCGATCGCCTCTCCCGACGGCAGTCTCACCTACCCGGACCTGCCGGCCGGCCCGCCACTGGGTCTGGGCGGGCTGCCGTTCGAGTCCCTCGAGATCGAACTGCCGGTGGGCAGCCTGGTGGCGCTCTTCACGGACGGTCTGGTGGAGTCCCGAGACCGGGACGTCGATGAGGGGATGGAGACCCTGGGCAGGATCCTCGGCGACGACCGCGGCTCGCTGGAGGACGTATGTGATCGCATCGTCTCGGAACTGCTGCCGGCAAGCGTGACCACCGATGACACGGCGCTGCTGCTGGTCCGCACCCGCGAGCTCGACAGCCGCAGGGTTGCCGCCTGGGACCTGCCGGCCGAACCGGTCGCGGCCGGCCAGGCCCGGGAACTGGTCGCAGGACGCCTGCACGACTGGGGGCTGGAGGAACTGGTCTTCTCCACCGAGCTGATCGTCAGCGAGTTGGTCACCAACGCCGTCAGGTATGCCGAGGGCCCGCTGCACCTGCGGCTCATTCATGACCGCACGCTTGTGTGCGAGGTCGCGGATGCCGGCCACACGTCCCCGCATCTGCGCCAGAGCGCGGAGGACGACGAGGGTGGGCGCGGACTGTTCATCGTTGCCCAGCTCGTCCAGCGATGGGGAACACGATACGGCCGTTCGGGCAAGACCATCTGGACGGAACAGGCGCTGCCCCGGCCGGACGACGGAACGGGCGGCCCGCCCGCGTGAGGCGGCCGGCGGCACGCCGCCCCGACTCTCCGGGTCGAGACGGCGGGCCGGCCCGCGGGTGGAAGGCGCGGCAGCTCGTGAGGAGACGACCCGCGCACCAGGTCGTGCGGGCAGGACGCTCCCGGCATCCGCAGCCCGTGCAGGGGAGTCGCCGTAATGTCCGAAAGGTGGATGACAGGCAGAATTGCTTAAGGAGCCCGCCCGTCGTCCTGCGGGGGCGGACTCAGCCACCGCGTGCCTCGGGTGGAAGGGGACATCGGGTGCCATCGGAACGACCGGGGGGCGAGCAGTCTCCTGGCCCGCTCTGGTCGGAGCCAGGGCCACTGCTAGGGCACGTGGCCGTGGCCGTGTTCGGCATGGACGAGGACGGCCGCATCTGTTACTGGGGTCCTGGCGCACAGAGCCTTTTCGGACACGGATCCGCGGCAGTGCTGTCCAAGCCCGCCGCGGCCCTGTTTCCCGATCCGCCCCGGGGAGACCCGGACGCGGCCACGCGGTTGGCGGAGCGAGGCCGGAACCTGGGGTACTGGCGCGGCCGTCTGCCGGCAGTGCATCGGGACGGCACGGTCTTCGACTGCGGTTTCCGGGTCTTCCCCGTGACCGGCTCCAGCGGCCGTTCGGTGGTCATGGGCCTGGCGAGCAGGGGCGACGAGCTCGACCGGGTGAAAACCAACCTCGCCTTCCTCGACGCCCTCTTCGAGACCTGCCCCATCGGCTTGGTCATGCTCGACAAGGACTTGAGGTACATCCACCTCAACCAGGCGCTGGCCGACATGGACGGCCTCCCGATCGCGGACCATATCGGGCGGCCCATGGAAGAATTCATGATCACGTCCGACGGCGGCGAGTACCAGCGCATGCTCCGGGCCGTCGCCGATGAAGGCCTGTCCGTCGTGAGTACTCTGGTGGGTCTGCGCACGCCAGGCCATCCCGATCGTGACCAGGTGCGGTCGGTCAGCTTCTTCCCCCTGAGCCAGGCCGGCGACACGCGGCCCGGAGTGGGCGGGCTGCTGGTGGATGTCACCGACCGGGAGCAGGCCATCGTGGAAGCCACAGCCGGCCGGCAGCGGCTGGCTCTGCTGGACCGGGCAGCGGCGCAGATCGGCACCACCTTGGACGTGGACGTCACCGCCCAGGAGGTGGTCGAGACCGCGGTTCCGGACTTCTCCGACGCGTCCGTCGTGGAGGTCGTGGAGTGGCTGGACGAGACCGACGTGTTCAACCCCGAACTCCCGCTGGTCACCCGACGGATCGCGGCCAAGACGATCCTGCCCCCACCCGCCACCGAACTCGTGAGCGGACTGGAGACCGTGACATACCCGCCGGGCTCCGCCATCCACGAGATGCTGCGAACGGGCCGCCCCGTCTCCGTCACGGTGAACGACGAGTTCATGACCCGTACAGTCATCCACCAGGCCCGCGCCCAACTACTGCTCGACAGTGGCCTGACCTGCATTCTCATCGCCCCGCTCATTGCCCGCGGCACGGTCCAGGGACTCACCATGTTCGGCCGCTCCGCCGCCAGACCGGCCTTCACCGAACAAGACCTCAGCCTCGCGAGCGAGCTCGCCTCCCGCGCCGCGCTCTGCCTGGACAACGCACGTCTGTACAGCCGGATCCAGGACATTGCGCTCACGCTCCAACGCGCACTGCTCCCCACCGCGCTGGCGACGAGCCCCTATGTGAGCGTCGCCCACCGGTACCTCCCCGGCAGCCGTATCACCGAGGTCGGGGGCGACTGGTACGACGTGATCAATCTGCCCGGCGACCGGGTGGCACTCGTCGTCGGGGACGTCATGGGACACGGCGTGCCGGCCGCCGCGGCCATGGGAAGGCTGCGCATCACCGCCAAGGCACTGGCTCGTCACCGGGAACCCGAGGATCTGCTCACGGAGCTCGATGCCTGTGCCCAGGAAGCCGGCATCGAGCTGGCGACCTGCCTCTACATCGTGTACGACCCCGCGACCGGCAGAGCGCGGATCGCCAACGCCGGCCATCCGCCGCCTCTGGTGCGCCGGCCGGACGGCACGGTCGAGACCGTCGGGGACGTGCTGGGTGTCCCTCTCGGCGTCGGCGGCATCCCCTTCCGAACGACCGGGATCGACCTGCGCGAAGGCTCCACCCTCGCCCTGTACACCGACGGCCTCATCGAAGCCCGCGGCCAGGACATCGAAGAGGGCATGGACGCGCTCCGCGGCCAACTGCACCAGGTGTCAGGTCCGTTGGAAGCGGCTGCGGACCGCATTATTTCGAACCTGCTGCCTGCCGCGCCGACCGACGACACGGTGCTCGTCCTCGCCCGGGTCCGCCGCGCTCCGGCGCCTGGCCGAGATCATGAGTGAACGCGCCCTGCGCGCCCGGGCAGCGATCCCGGCCGCACGACGAGGGCGGCCATGGTCCGACCGGGAACATCTCACTGACGCATCATCAACTCCGTTTCGCAGCAGTGCCGGTGGACTTGGGTGACAGGCGTCGCAGCCAGGCCGTTGCACCGTGGCGAGATGGGGTCGCGGCGGGACGGCGGCCATGATCCGCGGGCATTGCGCGGCGCTGCCGCCTCGCGTAACGTCCACAGGCAGGTGATGAGTGTCAGCGTCAAGCCCTGGCTTGCTGTCCGGCAACCCTCCCGCGGTGGGGGTGCTCCAGGTGACGACCAGGCGGAGCCCGTCCGGGGTTCCGCAAGCGCGATGCCCGGCGGTTTTCCTGTGAAGCGCCGAGCCGGAAAAGCGGAGGTGACGGTCGTGCCGACGGTGTCCTGCCCGCCCCTCGTGGTCGGCGCCCTGCGCCTCATGGTCATCACCCCGTGCCACCAGGTTCATCTCTACTCCCGGCCCCATATCGACCTGCATCGCGTGGCCGGCGCTCTCTGTAGTTCCTGACGTCCGCTCCCCGCACCGGCCCTTACGACGAGGGCCGGTGATGACCTGTCGGTCGATCAGGAAGGCACCTTTTCCGTGTCCTCAGCTTTTTCTTCCCCTTCTTCGCCGTACCCTCCGCTGCATCTTGCCGTGGCGCTCGACGGCGCCGGCTGGCACCCGGCTGCCTGGCGTGAGCCCGTGGCCCGGCCCCGTGAGCTGCTGACCGCCGACTACTGGACCGACACGGTCACCGAGGCCGAACGCGGTCTGCTCGACTTCGTGACGATCGAGGACGCGTTCGGGCTCCAGTCCTCCCGCTCGACGGAGCCCGACGGACGCACCGACCAGGTCCGCGGACGACTGGATGCTGTCCTGATCGCCGCTCGCGTCGCCCCTGTGACCCGGCACATAGGACTGGTACCGACCGTGGTCGCCACCCACACAGAGCCGTTCCACATCTCCAAGGCCATCGCCACGCTGGACCATGTGAGCACCGGCCGAGCGGGTCTGCGGGTACGAGTGTCGCCGAGGCACAACGAGGCCGCGCTCTTCGGTCGCCGTACGTTCCCCGCCTTCGGCACCGACGATCGGGACACGCCGGCCGAGACCGGGTTGACCACCGAACTCTTCGACGAGGCCCGCGACCACGTCGAAGTGGTACGCCGACTCTGGGACAGCTGGGAGGACGACGCGGAGATCCGTGACGTCACCACGGGTCGCTTCATCGACCGCGACAAGCTGCACTACATCGACTTCGAGGGCAGGCACTTCAGCGTCAAGGGCCCATCCATCACCCCTCGGCCTCCCCAGGGCCAGCCCATCGTCAGCGCCCTGGTGCACCGAAGCGTGGCGTTCCGGTTCGTGGCGCGTTCTGCCGACATCGGGTACGTCACCCCGCACGACACCGAGGAGGCCCGCGCCACCGCCGCCGAGATCCGCGTCGAACAGGCGACGGCCGTGCGTGAGCAGGAGCCCCTGCACATCTTCGGTGATCTGCTGGTGTTCCTCGACGACGCCCCCGCGACGGCGGCGGCACGCCGGGACCGACTGGACGGCCTCGCCGGTTACCCGTACACCAGCGACGCGAAGATCTTCACAGGTACGCCGGGCCAGTTGGCGGATCTGCTCCTGGAATGGCGGCACGCCGGGCTGTCCGGCTTCCGGCTGCGTCCCGCAGTGACCGGCCACGACCTGCCGGCGATCACCCGGGGGCTGGTGCCCGAACTGCAGCGCCGTGGCGCCTTTCGGCGCACCTACGAGAGCCACACCCTGCGCGGGCTGCTCGGACTCGCACGCCCCGCCAACCGTTACGCCGCCACCGTCTGAGCCGGAGGAACCTCGGCCATGAGTACATCACCGGACAAGCCGCTCAAGCAGATCCACCTCGCGGCCCACTTTCCCGGCGTCAACAACACCACTGTCTGGAGCGACCCCCGGGCCGGCAGCCACATCGAGTTCAGCTCGTTCGCGCACTTCGCACGGACCGCGGAACGCGCCAAGTTCGACTTCCTCTTCCTCGCCGAAGGGCTGCGGCTTCGTGAACAGGGCGGAAAAATATACGACTTGGATGTAGTAGGACGGCCTGACACCTTAACCGTGCTGTCCGCCCTCGCTGCCGTCACCGAACGGCTCGGACTGACCGGCACCATCAACTCGACCTTCAACGAGCCCTTCGAAGTGGCCCGGCAGTTCGCCAGCCTCGACCACCTCTCGGGCGGGCGCGCCGCCTGGAACGTCGTCACCTCCTGGGACTCCTTCACCGGCGAGAACTTCCGGCGCGGTGGCTTCCTGCCGCGGGAGGAGCGGTATTCCAGAGCCAAGGAGTTCCTGACCACCGCCACCGAACTGTTCGACTCCTGGCGCGGTGACGAGATCGTCGCCGACCAGGCGGCGGGCACCTTCCTGGGGGACGCGCGGGCCGGAGCCTTCGTCCACCAAGGCCAGCACTTCGACATCGCCGGCCGGTTCGACGTCCCGCGCAGCCCGCAGGGACGCCCCGTCATCTTCCAGGCCGGCGACTCCGACGAGGGACGCGAGTTCGCCGCGTCGAGCGCCGACGCGATCTTCAGCCGCCACGACACCCTGGACGCCGGCCGGGAGTTCTACTCCGACGTCAAGGGCCGCCTGGCGCGCCACGGCCGGGCACACGACCAGCTGCTGGTCCTGCCCGCCGCGACCTTCGTGCTCGGCGACAGCGATGCCGAGGCGCAGGAACTGGCCCTTGAGGTACGGCGGCAGCAGGTCAGCGGACAGACCGCGATCAAGTACCTGGAGCACGTCTGGAACCGGGATCTGTCCGGCTACGATCCGGACGGACCGCTGCCCGACATCGACCCGGCTCCCGGCGAGAACACCGTCGCCCGCGGCCGGGCCGGCGTACGGATGGTCCGCGACCCGCTCGCCGTCGCCAAGCAGTGGCGCGAACGCGCCCAGGCGCAGAACCTGTCCATCCGCGAACTGGTCATCGAGACCACCGGCCGCCAGTCGTTCATCGGCTCACCGGCCACCGTCGCCGGGACCATCAACACCCTCGTCCAGTCGGACGCCGCCGACGGGTTCATCCTCGTCCCGCACCTCACCCCCGGCGGCCTCGACCCTTTCGCCGACACCGTTGTCCCGCTGCTCCAGGAACGGGGTGTCTTCCGGCACGACTACACCGGTACGACACTCCTCGACCACCTGGGACTGGCCGAGCCCGCCCCCGGCGGCGCGGAGCGCGAGACCGCTCGGGGGACGTCGTGAAGTGGGACCGCGACGCCGGGAGCCACAAGGTGTTCCGGCGGATCCGGCGCGAGAACGAGGTCACCGCCTCGCCGCGCGTGCCGAGCGCTGCCGGCGCCGGGGCCGAACTCACCTACTGCTGAGGAGAATTCCGATCGTGTCCCGCCCACCCCTCGGGGTCCTCGACCTCGTCCCGATCTCTTCCGGCTCCACGGCCGCCGAGGCACTGCGCAACAGCATCGACCTCGCTCAGCAGGCCGAGCGGTTCGGCTACGCCCGATACTGGTTCGCCGAGCACCACCTCAACCGGGGTGTCGCAGGGACCTCACCCGCTGTCGTACTGGCCCTCACGGCCGCCGCGACCTCATCGATCCGGCTCGGCTCGGGAGCCGTACAACTCGGCCATCGCACCGCCCTGTCCACCGTCGAGGAGTTCGGCCTCATCGATGCCCTGCACCCCGGGCGGCTCGACCTGGGACTCGGCCGCTCCGGCGGCCGTCCCCCGGGAGCCACGGTGGGGCCCGCATCGACCACGACCCCGGTCGTCGACGGGTACACACTAAACGGCCTGAGAATCCCGCCGACATTCTCCTTGGAGCATCTGCTCGGCTCACCGCGTGTCGCACTCCAGCGGCACCTGCTCCAGCAGCCGGGCGCCCGGTCACAGGACTACGGCGAGCAGATCGACGACATCCTCGCGCTGCAGCGCGGCACCTACCGGTCCTCGGACGGCGTCGAAGCGCATGCCGTCCCCGGTGAGGGCGCCGACGTCCAGATGTGGATCCTGGGCAGCAGCGGCGGACAGAGCGCCGACGTCGCCGGGCGCAACGGGCTGCGCTTCGCCGCGAACTACCACGTCAGCCCGGGCACCGTACTCGAGGCCGCCGACGGGTACCGCGCCGCGTTCCGGCCGTCCGACGAACTCGACAAGCCCTACCTGGCTGTCTCCGCGGATGTCGTCGTCGCCGAGGACGACGCAACCGCCCGCGAACTCGCCTCCGGTTACGGGGTGTGGGTGCGCAGCATCCGCACCGCCGAGGGCGCCATCGAGTTCCCGACGCCGGAGCAGGCACGCGCCCACTCCTGGACCGACGAGGACCGGTCGCTGGTGGCCGACCGCGTCGAGACCCAGTTCGTCGGCTCCCCGCAGCGTGTCGCCGATCGGCTCGAACAGCTCCAGGAGGCCACCGGTGCCGACGAACTGCTCGTCACCACCATCACCCACGGCCACGCGGACCGGGTGCGCTCCCACCGGCTCCTGGCCGAGGAGTGGCAACGCCGATGAGCCGGCCCGCGTCATGCGTCCCGTCTCACGGAAGCGGGACCGTCGCCCCCGCCCGGTTACGCCGCCGCCGGACATCCGACCCGCGAAAGTCCTCACGAGGTCGCCCACCGCCTCTGCGAACCGGCCCGCGAAGTGGTCGGGTTCCAAGGCGGGATCGGTCCGGCGCGTTCGGCCGATCAGGTGCATCGGCGACGGCGACCGGTGCCGGCAGGGCTGTTGCGGGTACAGCCCGGCGCATGACCGGAATCGAGCTCGAAAGCGCAGCATTCGGCGACCATTCGGCGATCCCTCGCCGCCACAGCGGGGAAGGGGACGACATCTCACCTCCTCTGACCTGGTCGGCGCCACCCGACGGCACGGCCGAGCTGGTCCTGATCTGTGAGGACCCCGACGCCCCGAGCGGGACATTCCTGCACTGGCTGGTCACCGGGATCGCCCCGGGGAGTTCCGGCGCGGGGGAAGGGGAGGTGCCACCCGGTGGCCAGGAATGGCCCAACGGCTTCGGGCGAGTGGGCTGGGGCGGGCCGATGCCCCCGCCGGGACACGGGGCGCACCGGTACTTCTTCCGCCTGTGGGCCGTGTCGCAGCCGGTTGCCCTGCACGGCCGACCGACGGCGGACGCGGTGCACCGTGCGGTGCAGGACCACGCATTGGCGAGCGGCACCCTTGTGGGCACGTACCAGCGTTGACGCGGCGGAGCCAAGAGGCCCAGGGCGGTTGGGCGAACCCGTTGAGCGGTTCGCTGCCGCGGCCACCGGTGCTCGGCCCCTCCCGGTTCCTGCCGAGCCTGGCGCAGCCGCCCGCTCCTATCCTGGTGAGGGGCGGTCCGGCTCACGGAGAGCGGGAAGGGAGCCGCGGTGACCGAGCAGATCACCAACAGCGAACAGGCGATCGAGCAGGCCAGGGACGCTGTCGCCCGCGAGGCGTGGGCCGATGCCTATGCCGCCTTGCGTGACCTCGACCACGACCGCATGACCCCCGACGACTTCGCAGCACTCGCCGACGCCGCCTGGTGGACCAGCCGCATCGAGGCGTCGGTCGAAGCCCGGACAAAGGCGTACTCCGGCTATGCGGCGGCGGGCGCCGCCCGCCAGGCCGGATTCAGCGCCTGGATGCTCTTCTACGAGCATCAGCTGGCGGGACGTACGGCCGCGGCCTCCGGCTGGCTGCGCCGGGCGCGCCGGCAGCTCAGCAGCGAGCCCGAGTGCGTCGAACAGTGCTATCTCGCCTGGGTCGAGGCGGAGGAGGCACAGCAGCGTGGCGCGTTCGACGAGGCCATGAGCTGTGCCCGCCGCATGGCCGCCATCGCGCGGCGCCGCGGCAGCCCGGATCTTCTCGCCATGAGCACCCAGGCGCAGGCGAGCGTGCTCCTGGCCGAGGGGCGGATCGCCCGCGCGCTCGCGCTGCTCGACGACGCCATGTGCTCGGCCATGGCGGGCGAGCTGAGCTCGTTCTTCACCGGGTGGCTCTACTGCCTGGGCCTTCAGCAGTGCATGGCTTCCGCCGACCTGGAACGAGCCGCCGAGTGGACCGATGCCGCCATGGCGTGGTGCGCGTCGATGCCCGAGGAGAACAACTTCCGGGGCCTGTGCCGCGTGCACCGGGTGGAGGTGCTCGAGCTGCGCGGTGACTGGACCCGGGCCGAGACCGAGGCCGCCCTGACCTGCAGGGAACTGCTGCCCTACGAGGCCAGGACGGCGGCGGAGGTGTTCTACCTGACCGGAGGCATCCAGCGGCGCCGCGGCGAGCTGGCCGCGGCCGAGGCGTCGTACGACCGCGCGCACGAGCTCGGCCGTGACCCGCAGCCGGGCCTCGCGCTGCTGCGCCTGGCACAGGGCAAGGCCGATTCCTCCGCTGCCGCCCTGCGGCTCGCACTGGCCGCCGAGGCAGACGGAGCGGGTGGTGGCAGTGGGCCCGGCCGCCTCGGGCGCTGTCGACTGCTCGCGGCACAGGTCGAAGTCTCGCTCGCCATCGGACAGCTCGACCAGGCCCGTACCGCGGCTGACGAGCTGGAGTCGACCGCTCGCGAATGGCAGCGGCGGCGCGAGTCCGACACCACGGTGCTGCACGCGCTCGCCGCGGCAGCGGGCGGCGCGGTGGCATTCGCCGACCGTGACCTCGGGCATGCGCTGCCGCTGCTGCACCGGGCGCTGTCGCTGTGGCTGGAGCTGGGGGTCCCGTACGAGGCGGCGCAGGCCCGAATGACCCTCGCCGCCGCCGACCGCACGGCGGGGGACGACGAAGGCGCTCGGTTGGAACTCCAGGCCGCCCGAGCGGTCTTCGAACGGCTGGGCGCGGTACCCGACGCGCGGCGGGCGGCGGCTTTGCTCAGCGCGGTGCACCACCGGCTTCCCGGCGACCTCACCGAGCGTGAGGTCCAAGTGCTGCGCCTCGTCGCCGCAGGCCGGACCAACCGGTCCATCGCCTCCGAGCTGGTGATCAGCGAGCACACCGTCGCCCGCCACCTCAGCAACATCTTCGCGAAACTCGATGTGTCCTCGAGGGCCGCCGCCACGGCGTATGCGTATTCCCACGGCCTCACGTGAGGCACCGCATGGGCTGTTCTGCCCATACCGTCTCGGCTCAATGGGCGGTTCCGGCGATGAGCGTCGACCGGCCCCGTGCCTACAACAGTGGCGTCCCCATTCCCCGGAGCTCCCAGGAATCCCCCGAGCCCCCAAGAGACGCGGAAAGCCGGTGGCGGCCATGACCACCTACGCACCAGCCCTCGACGACAAGCGCCTGAACAGACTGCGCGGGGCCGTACGCGGAGAGGTCATCCAGCCCGGTGACCCCCAGTACGACGAGGCCCGCAAGGTCTACAACGCGATGCACGACAAGCGGCCGGCGATCATCGTCCGGGCGCTCGACGTGGGCGACATCGTCGCCACCGTGGACTTCGCCCGGGAGCAGGATCTGCTGCTGGCGGTGCGCGGCGGCAGCCACAGTGTCTCCGGTTACGGCACCTGTGACGGCGGGGTCGTACTCGATCTCGGCCGTATGCGCGGGATCCGGGTCGATCCGACGGCGCGTACGACTCGGGCGGAGGGCGGCTGCACGTGGGCCGATGTCAATCACGCCACGCACGCCTTCGGGCTGGCCACCACGGGCGGGATCGTTTCCAGCACCGGTATCGGCGGGCTGACGACAGGAGGCGGCATGGGCCATCTGGCCAGGCGCTGCGGGCTGGTCTGCGACAACCTGATCTCCGCCGACCTGGTCACCGCCGACGGATCCTTTCTGACCTGCACCCAGGAGCAGAACGCCGACCTGCTGTGGGCAGTGCGCGGCGGAGGCGGGAACTTCGGGGTCGTCGCCTCCTTCGAGTACCGGCTGCACGCCGTGGCCGACATTCTCGGAGGGCCGACCTTCTACCCGCTCGACGCAGACGTGCTGCGCCGGTACCGGGAGCTGATCGCCGATTCCGACGAGAAACTCGGTGCTGTGCTCGTCGTCGGGCTCGGCCCCCCGGTTCCCTTCCTGCCCGAACGCTGGCACGGCCGGCCGCTCTGCGGAGTGGTCACCTGCTGGAGCGGCCCCGAGGACGAGGACGATCAGGTCCGTGCCCGTCTCGCCGGTCTTGGTCCGGTCGTGGGGCAGTACGTCGAGCGCATGCCGTATCCGGTGATCAACACGCTCTTCGACGAACTGCTCCCCGCCGGGCTCTTCCACTACTGGAAGGGCACCTTCAGCCAGGGGCTGCCGGACGGAGCGGTCGACGCCTACGTCGAGTACGGCGCCACGACGCCCACCATCCAGAGCGCGACGGTGGTGTTCCCCATCGACGGTGCCTGTCACAGGGTGGGGACCGACGAGACCTCATTCACCTACCGGGACGCCGACTTCGCGACGGCCCTCAGCCCCACCCTCCCCACCCGCGCCGAGTGCGAGGCCGCGGTCGGCTGGGCGCGCGCCTTCTTCTCGGCGCTCGAGCCCCACTCCCTGGAGGGCGGCTATGTCAACTTCATGGACCAGGACGACCAGGGCCGCGTCCGGGCCAACTACCGGCAGAACTATGACCGCCTGCAAGAGGTCAAGCGGCGCTACGACCCCGGCAATCTGTTCCGCCTGAACCACAACATCGCGCCCTGACCCGAGGACGGCGCTCCCCGGTGCGAATCTGCCGGGGGCTGTGCGGGACGAAGATCATCGAAGTCGCTGCTGCGGCTCTTCGCCCCTGCCCTGCCCTTCGTGACGGAAGAGGTCTGGTCGTGGTGGGCACCGGGCTCGGTCCACCGCGCGCTTGGCCCTCGGCCAAGGAGATCCGGCAATTGGCCGACGGCGCAGACGGCGGGTTGCTGGCGACCGCGTCCGAGGCCATCGCGCTGATCCGCAAGGCCAAGTCACAGGCGCACGTGTCCATGCGAGCCGATGTTGACACAGCCGTCGTCTCCGGCACGCGGGAGGCGCTCGACCGCTTCGCCCTCGTCGACGCCGACGTGCGGGCGGCCGGTCGAATCGGCGCGGTGGAGCAACAGGTGCATGACGGGGCGCTCGCCGTACACGTCAGATTCTGACCGCATGCGACCCACGGCAGCACACCGCTGCCGGGCACGTCCGTAGCGTCCCGGCCGAGCCTCGGGCAGCCGTCGAGCGGCACAGCCCAAGAGGCTCGGCCGGTCGCCGGATGCCGACACGGCGAACGCATTCCGACCGGCGCCATGGCCCCGCCGGGCGGCAGCCGGTCATCGGGGGACGAGCACGGCTACCCCGGTGACCCGCCCGGCCGACAGATCGACCAGGGCCTGGTCGGCCCGCACCATCGGATAGCGGGTCACCCGCACGGTGGGCCGCAGCCGCGCCGCCGCGGCGAGGAAAGCACGGCCGTCCTCCCGGGTGTTGGCGGTGACGCTGCGTACGGTCCGTTCCTGGAACAGGTGCCGGTCGTAGTCGAGCGGGGGTATGGCGCTCAGGTGGATCCCGGCGATCGCCAGTGTGCCGCCTCGGTCCAGGGCCTCGAGCGCCGGCGGAACCAGGCTCCCGGCCGGTGCGAACAGGATCGCCGAATCCAGCGGCTGAGGAGGCGCGTCGGCTCCGGCGGTCACCGCCCCGAGCTCCAGTGCCAGCCGCTGCGCGTCCGGCGAGCGGGTGACGACGTGGACGTCGGCACCTTGGGCGATGGCGAGCTGAGCGGTCAGATGCGCGGAGGCGCCGAATCCGTAAATGCCCAGCCTGCCGCCGGGCGGCAGGTCCGCCCGTTGGAGCGCCCGGTAGCCGATGATGCCGGCGCACAGCAGTGGAGCGGTGTCCTCGTCGCTCCACCCTTCCGGGAGGCGGTAGGCGAACCGGGAGTCCACCAGCATGTGATCGGCGAATCCACCGTGGATGTCCCAGCCGGTGTAGCGGGAGTCGGGGCACAGGTTCTCCTGTCCCTCGCGGCAGTAGCGGCACCGGCCGCAGGTGCCCGCCAGCCAGGCTGCCCCCACCCGGTCGCCGATCTGGAGATCCTGGACGGCCGCCCCGGCGGCGGTCACCTCACCGACCACCTGGTGGCCCGGCGTGCACCGTGGCCTGCGGGGTGCCAGGTCTCCCTCCGCCAGGTGCAGGTCGGTCCGGCACACCCCACACGCACGGACGCGGAGCAGCAGCTCGTACGGCCCGGGCAGGGGAGTGGTGCGCTCCAGCAGCCGCATCGGCGCGGAGGTGACCGGCGCCGGGTGCTCGACCACCCAGGCGGACGTCGTCACAGGGCTCACGGTGCCGTCATTCCGGGCGGGCATGCGGGTGATCAAGAGGGAGCCCGCTCACGCGCGCCTCCTTCCACGCGCCCGACCGGCGGTTCGGCGACAACCACCAGAGCAGGGCGCAGGAGGTGGTCGCCCACCCGGTATCCGGGGCGCAGGACCTCGGTGCAGGTAGGGCGCTCGAGCCGCTCGGACCGGTGGTACGAGACGGCTTCGTGTACGACCGGGTCGAAGGGGTCGCCCGCCGACCCGACGGGCCGAAGGCCCAGGCCCGCCAGTTCGGTCTCCAGTGCCAGGGCCACCTGCTGGAAGCCGCCGGTCACCTCGCCCTGCTCAGTGGCTTCGGCGAGCGCGTCGAGGACGGGCAGGAGCCGGCCGAGGACGTTGGCGACCGCGATCTCGCGGACCGCCAGCCGGTCACGGCGTACCCGCTTGCGGTAGTTGTCGTACTCGGCCTTCAGCCGCTGCAGATCAGCCGTGCGTTCCCGCAGCGCCGCCAGGAGCGCGGCCTCACTGGGCACCGGCTGTGTGACGGCCGGGTCCTGGGCCGATGGCGCAGGGGTGGTCCGGTCCGCCCCCTTCCTACCGGATGCGGCAGGGGTCGGGAGTGGGGCGGGGCCGTCGCCCGGCCGGGCGATCATCAGCGGCGGGCCGGACCGGCCGCGGACACGGGTCGGGCGTTTCATCCCGCGCCTCCCTGCTGCTTGTCGTCGTCGACGATCTCGGCGTCCACCACCTCGTCGGCGCTGTCCGTGGACCGGCCTGTATCAGCACCTGCATCTGCACCCGCGTGACCGGGGCCGCCCGCGGACTGCTGGGCTTTCGCTTCGGCGTACATGGCCTGGCCGAGCTTCTGGCTGACTGCGGCGGCCTTCTCGGTGGCGGTGCGGATCTCGGCGGTGTCCTCGCCCTTGAGCTTCTCCTTCAGCTCGCCGAGCGCGGTCTCCACCTCGCTCTTCACATCG
>NZ_JBIAPT010000022.1:0-136530 GCF_042888425.1 Streptomyces sp. NPDC002889 | reverse complement strand
GACATCAACGTCGGCGGACAGCAGAAGTCCAGAGCAACCACGGGCGGCTACGTCGTCCAGGGCCGAGGCGGCGCCGCGTGGTGCCCGATCGAACTCCTTAAGCGGGTGTCGCAAAGGCGCCGAACCGCCCTGTTCACGGGGCGGCTCGGCGCTGTTCGGCTGTCACTGCTTTTCAGCGGCTGGCTACGGAGAATTGCGCGGTGAAGGCTTCCGGTGCAGTTCAGCTTCCCCTCTCAGGTCCGGCAGTTCGCCGCCGGCCTGGATCCGCGCCTGGTGGTCCCTGAGCTGACCGGAGATGCATCGGGCGTACGTGGCCAACAGCACGGGCACGCTATTGCCTGCCCCCCGGAGTCACAGCGCCTTGGACGACCTCCAAGGCTCCCTTGCGCCCTAGCTGTCAGACCAGTTGCTGCTTCACAACCTCGTGCTGACGGATGCACTGACCCCGCAGCCCCCTCTCATGGTTGCGGCCGCGCATTGTGAGGCTTCAGTTCAATGAGGTACAGCCCCGCCATGTCGCGACCGTAGTCGTCACGGATGTCTGGCCACAATGACTCTCCAGTGCTCGAAAACGGCTGCCTCGGATGGCCCGATGTCGCCACACTTGGGGGCACGCCATTGAGAGAGGACCTGAGGGACGTATGCAACGAAATGGGCGGGGCCCAGGGCGAGATGAGCATGAGGGGGCCGGGACCAGCAACGTTGCGGATGTTCTGGTGGCTGTCACCTGCGATCCCGAGCTGGACGCGGAGGCCCTTGATCGGTTGGCGCGGGGGCTGCGGGCCGAGATCTCGGAGCTGGAGGTCGAATCGGTCCGCCCAGCCCCTACTGGTGCGGTCCCTGCCGACGCTAAGGCCGTGGATGCGGTCACGTTAGGGGCTGTGGTTGTGGCACTGAGTGCGTCTGGAGGGGTGTTCACCGCGCTCATCGACACGCTGCGCGACTGGCTGGGGCGGCAATCGGCCCGGCATCGCATCTCGCTGACCATCGATGGTGACACTATCGAGCTGGAGCACTCGACCGCTGCCGAGCGGCAAGAACTGATCGAGGCATACATCAGACGGCATACCGGGTCATAAGTCATGGCCCGCCGACTGGCGCTCCTGATCGCCACGTACGACTACCAGGACACGGGGCTGCGACGGCTGAGGGCGCCGGCGCACGACACGGAGGCACTCGCGGCTGTGCTTCAGGACCCCAGCATTGCGGGGTTTGACGTCACCACGTTGGTCAACGAGCCGCACCACCGGGTCGGGGAAGCCATCGGCGACCTCTATCGCGACCGGCGGCGTGACGACCTGACCTTGCTGTACTTTTCCGGTCACGGCTTGAAGGACGAGGACGGCCGGCTCTATCTGGCGATGGCCAACACCCGACGTGAGAGCCTGCTGTTCACCTCGCTGCCAGCCGAACAAATCGACCAGGCCATGTCCGGCTGCACGTCCCGTCAGCAGGTGCTGATCCTCGACTGCTGTTACAGCGGGGCTTTCCCGGCAGGCCGCCTGGCGAAATCCGATACCGCGGTGCACGCGCTGGAGCCGTTCCAGGGCCGGGGGCGGACCGTGCTGACGGCATCCGACGCCCTCCAATACTCCTTCGAGGGCAATCAGGTTCACGGCGAAGCCGCACAGTCGGTGTTCACCCGTCATCTGGTAGCGGGTCTGCGGGACGGCAGCGCCGATCTCGATGGCGACGGCAACATCACCCTCGATGAGCTCTACAGCTACGTCTACGACCGGGTCGTTGACGAAATGCCGCAGCAGCGACCCAAGAAGCAGGACAACATCCAGGGCCGCATCGTCATCGCTCGGAACATCCACTGGACCCTGCCCGTCTACCTGCGCAATGCACTCAGCAGCCCGATCGCCACCGACCGCCTCGCTGCCCTGGACGGCCTGGCCCACCTCCACCGCGTCGGCAACGCCCTGGTGCGCCAGCGTGTCATCCGCGAAATCCAGCGCCTGACCGACGACGACAGCCGAAGGGTGTCTACTGCCGCGTCAGCACAGCTCCTGGCAACCCAGCCGCAGGCACCCGAGCGTCCATCCCCGCCAGCCTCGGAGCGTGCTTCAACCTCCCCACTCGCGCCAGTAACCACGCCGACGCCCGGGCCTATTAGTAGTGACGTACAAGCACCCCAAGCCACCCGCGAACCGGCCACGCCACTACCGCCGCCAGCAGCCGCGGAGCGGGACAGCACCCAGCCCGCAGGGCCTGGGCAACGTCCGCCAACCCAAGAGGGCCGTCAAAGAGCGGCAACAGCGCCTCTCGCCGTGCCATCGCAAGCGGCCAAGAAGATTACGATCACTCCAGCCGAACGGCACCAAGTCCGGCGCAAGCAGTCGGCCTCACCCAGGACGCCGCTGGTGCCGACGAGTGAGGGTGAGGAACGGCCGCCCTCTGCACAGGCCCATAGGCCAGGGCCTGCAGCAGAAGGCGCTGTGGGTGGGATCATCGCCGCCGAGAAGCCAGACCCAGCGCACGACACCGACCAGTCACGCCCAGGCCGGCTGCCCACCAGCACAAGCCCACGGCTGATATCTAGAAGGCGCATCCTCATCGCCGCCAGCGCCGCCGCTGCCACCGTGGGCACCCCAGTCGGCATATTGGTCGCCATCAACAACCCTGGCTTCGAAGTCCGCTCGCTCGGCTCCCTCACTGGCCACAGCACGCAGGTCTTCTCGATGGCTTTCAGTCCCGACGGCAAGCTGCTCGCCAGCAGCGGCAACGACAAAACGGTGCGGTTGTGGGACGTAGCCACCCGCAAGCAACTGGGCAACCCCCTCACCGGCCACACCGATAGCGCCCGGTCGGTGGCCTTCAGCCCCAACGGCAAGCTGCTCGCCAGCAGCAGTGACGATAAGACGGTGCGGTTGTGGGACGTGGCCGCCCGCAAGCAACTGGGCAACCCCCTCACCGGCCACACCGATAGCACCTGGTCGGTGGCCTTCAGCCCCAACGGCAAGCTGCTCGCCAGCGGCAGCGCCGATGAGACGGTGCGGTTGTGGGACGTGGCCACCCGCAAGCAACTGGACAGGGAATTCAACGACTACTCCCATGCCGTCGCCCGAGTGGCATTCAGCCCGGGTAGGAAGTTACTCGCAAGCAGCAACAACAATGGCAAGGTGCGGTTGTGGGACATTGCCACCTACACGCTGGTAGACACCCTCGAATGTGACACGGGTACCGTCTGGTCGATGGCATTCAGCCCCAACGGAAAGATGCTCGCCAGCGGCGGCAAGGTAGTGCGGTTGTGGGACGTGGCCACCCGCAAGCAACTGGGCAACCCCCTCACCGACCACGGCGTTGTCGTCTGGTCGGTGGCATTCAGCCCAAACGGCAAGCTGCTCGCCAGCAGCAGTGACGATAAGACGGTGCGGTTGTGGGACGTGGCTACCCGAAAGCAACTGGGCAACCCCCTCACCGGCCATACCGGTAGCGTCCTCTCACTAGCTTTCAGCCCCGACGGCAAGATGCTCGCCAGCGGCAGCGTGGATAGCACAGTCCGGTTGTGGCGACTTCAGTGAGAAAGGGACGAGGCGCCGGATGCGGCTGAGGGGAGCGCGGGCCTTACGGCAGGCGTATAGGACCTGTCGCTCTACGATGTTGAGACTCTTTGAGGGTTGCCCGCTTCATGGGTGCGGTCCGTCCCGGCTGCCCTGATTGCGGTGGGTCGACATCGCGGGGCGCTTCAGTCATCTACTCGCTAGCCACGCGACTCTCAGCACCTCTTCGCGCTGACCGCGGAGCGGCGTGTTCCCGGTGGATGCGCGGGAATGTGAGGAACGTGCGGCGTCGAGTCACAGGCGTAGCCGCTGGTCAAGCTGCTGATCAAGTGGGAAAGGGGCAGTCTCTTCCAAGCGCTTGGCCGCAGGTTCGCTTCCTGCCGGGGGCGCACAGCGCACACGAAGATCGGCCCTCCTCCCGGGAGGGCCTTTTTGCTGGTCAGGGGCACTCTAGCGAGGCGGGCGCAGAAGACGCGTAAGCGCGGGACCGCGCTCGGTGATCGCGAGGATCGGTCCGGCACTGTCCTGCTGAGACCGTGTTTCCGCAGGTGGTCCTGTCGAATACTGCAGAAGTTTCCGCGGAGCCCTCAGTGCATCGCGAGCACAAGAGGACGCTGTCGCCATCCGCTCCGTGTGATCGGATGGCAGTGCCGCATGGATTCCGCAGGTCAGGGCACAGGGCCTTCGGCACCCGGGGCGCGGGGGCGCGGAATGCGGACCCGAGGGCTGATGTTGTCGTATGGGTGAGCGATTCAGCCTCTGATGCCGCCTTTCCTCCGATCGAACGTGAGTCCGCCCGCGAGCGGGTGGCGGCCGAGCGTGCCGACACGAGCGCGCAGATCGAGGCACTGAGCCGTGAATTCGACCGGATCGTCGAGGCCAATGCCCTGGTGGCGATCGACGACGAGCACGACCCGGAGGGGTCGAGCACCGCCTTCGAGCGGGCCCATGTCGCCTCGTTGCTGGCACAGGCCCGCGACCACCTGGCCGACCTGGATCAGGCGCTGGAACGCCTGGAGCGGGGCGACTACGGGCGGTGCGAGGGGTGCGGCGAGCCGATCCCGGCGGAACGCCTGGAGGTGCGCCCGGCGGCAAGCACCTGCGTCCGCTGTGCCGCGGTCCGGCCCCGCTGACCGGCCCGGGCTCAGGGCGCACCCGGCGCCTCGCCGGGGCGGACCGCATAAGGAGTTGGATGTCTCCCCGACGTTGACTGTCTCCCCGACGGAAGTGCTCCGGCTCCCCGTGGTCGCTCCTCCTGTTCGCCCGTGGCGCCCTGCCGCCCAATCCCTCCGTGCGGTTCATCCGTAACCACTGCAGACGGAACCACTACCGAGGGCTGAGCCATGACAAGGACACTCACTCGGAACCGCGTGGTGCTGGGGTTGGCGGCCGGGGCACTGGCGGGCGTGCTCGCGGGCTGCGGAGGCGGGAGCGGGGATGGCTCGGCGACGTCCACACCCCCGGAGAAGAGGGTTGAGCCGGGAGTGTCGCAAGTGAAGGCAGACCTCACCGACTTCCGCATCACGCTGTCACAGAAGACGTTCACGCCGGGCGCCTACACCTTCGTCGCCAAGAACGACGGCCGGCACGACCATGCCCTGGAGATCGAAGGACCCGCCGGAGAGCACCGCACGGAGACCCTCGCTCCAGGAGCAACCGCGACGCTCGAAGTGACCCTGAAGTCCGGCACCTACGAGGTCTACTGCCCCGTTGACGGGCACAAGGACCTGGGCATGAAGACAGAGATCACCGTGGGTGGTGCCGAGGCACCTGTGAACAAGACATCGCCGAAGAGCAACAGTTACTGACCATGCGGGCGCCCCCATTGCACTCCGACTGGTCGGGGCCGGACCGCCGGCCGCCTCCGCGCCCGGTCCGGTCGCCCCGTGAACGTTGCCGAGCCGGTCACGCTGCCACCGGCACCGTCGATTCCTGGAATGCGGACAAATGGTCATCCGGGTTGAAGGAGGGGTGAATATCGCACGATCCTTGCCGCCATGAGTCTCGATTCCCTCGCCGTCGGCGATGTGCCCAACTTGCGTGACTACGCCTTCGACTGGGCGCTGGTGGACGTGGAGACCTCGGGGCTGGTGCCGCGCCGGGATCGTGTGCTCTCCGTCGCGGTGGTGACGATCGGCGCGGACGGCGAACAGACCGGGGAGTTCTCGACACTGTTGAACCCCGGCTGCGACCCCGGGCCGGTGCATGTGCACGGGCTGACAGCCGAGCGGCTGCAGGGCGCCCCGACCTTCGAGCAGGTCGCCGGACAGATCGGGGCCATGCTTCAGGACCGCGTACTGGTCGCCCACAACGCGCAGTTCGACTACGACTTCCTCGCGCACGAGTTCGCCCGCGCGCGCCTGTGGCTCCCGGTCTCCCAGCGGCTGTGCACCCTGGCGCTGAACCGCCGGGTGGACCCACCGACCGGTGATCTGCGCCTTGGCACTCTGGCCGCCCACTACGGCGTTCCGCAGGTCCGCGCACACGATGCGCTGGACGACACACGCGTTCTGGCCGGGGTGCTGCGGGCCACCCTTCATGAGGCTGCACAGCTCGATCTGCCGCTGCCTCTCGTGGCCTGCCCGCCTCGGCAGGACTCACAGTTCGTGCCGAAGCCGCCCAAGACGCCGTGTGCGTTCCGCAACCCCGGACAGATGTCTCCCGGTGGCCCGCTGACGCAGGGCATGAAGATCGCCATCACGGGGGGTACGGCCACTGCCCGCGCCGAACTGGTCGCCCGGTCCGTGGCTGCCGGGTTGAACGTGATGTCCTCCGTCAGTCGGCACACCAGTGCGCTCGTCACCGATGACAAGGCGTCCGAGTCGGCGAAGGCCCGGCGCGCCGTTGCCGAAGGCGTACCCGTCATCGATGAGCACACCTTCCTGCGGCTGCTGGGAGATGTCCGTCCAGGAACACTGCACGAGCCCCTGGCTGTGCCCGCCCCACCGGCTGAGCCTGATGCGCCACAGCCCATGGTTCCGGCACCGCGCGAGGAAACACGGGCCGAGGGAACTCGGGCCGAGCAGGCCTCGCACGAGGGAGCACGGGCCGAGGAGGAGGCGGCCGTCCCCGCCGCGCCGGAGAACGGCAGTCGTACCCCCGGCCCCGCACCTGCGGTGAGGGAAGGGGGCAAGCCGCTGGCGGGGCGCCGCGTGCTCGTCCTGGGCGGCACACACCCGAAGGCTGCAGCCGCACGCGTCCGAGTCGTCGAACTGGGCGGAGCCGCTGCGATCAATCTGTCAGCCGGCGTCACCGACGTGGTTCTGCTCGCCGGCGGTGACACCGACCGCCGCATGCGCCGGATCGCCTCGCTGGAGATCCCCACCTACACCGCCGACTGGCTCGACGCACCCACCGCCGCCCTTCTCGGGCATTCGACCGACCTGCGGCATGCCCTACAGGTCCTGCCGAGAGGGGGCGTCGTCGATCTTCCGGGCCAGACCCGCATGTCCAGCTGGAGTGTCACCGCCACCTGGGCCCAGCAGACGACGTGCGAGATCGACCTGGTCGGCTTCCTCGTCGACGAGGACGACCAGGTCTCCCGCGACGAGAACTTCATCTTCTACGGAGCGCCGGAGAGCCCGGACGGGACCGTACGGCTCCTCACCGACGGACCGACCGAGCAGACCATCACGACCGACCTCGGCGCACTGCCGCCGGCGGTCCGCAAGGTGGTGATCGCGGCCGCCATCGACGGCACCCCGACCTTCGGCGACGTCGGCGCGATCCAGGTCACCACGGGTGCGGGCAGCAGCGCGGCGCCTCTCGCCCAGGCTGCGCTGGACGCTGCCACCACCGAGCGCACCATGCTTCTCGCCGAGATCTACCGGCGGGGGCCGATCTGGCGCTTCCGCGCCGTCGGCCAGGGCTTCGACCACGGCCTCGACGCGCTCGCACGCAGCTATGGAGTCGACGTCGAGGGCTGATCCCGCGCCGATGAGGAGCCCTTGCCGCTCAGGCAGCTCAGCGAGCGCGACGCGGGGGGGCGCACCGCAGCGCCGGCCTCGGTGCGGTGGGGGCGGTCCGACGGGCGTGGTGGGGAGAGGGAGCGGGTGCGGGCCAGGTGTCACCGAGCGCGTCTGGCCGGCCCGCGTCCCCCGGTGGTCGCGGCTGGTCGGTCCGGCTCCTCGTTTCCGCCTCGCGCAGGGCCGGAAGGGATGCGGCCGGGGTCGCACGTCCGATGCCGCGGCCACGCCCGCGGCTGGGCGCGGCCCGGGCGTGTATGGCGGTCCGTCACATTCTGCGGTCGATGAGGAACGGCAGGAGCGTGAGGATCTCGTCGACCGCCGTGGGTACCAGCGGGATGCTCGTCAGACAGTCGCGGGCGCTGTCCAGGTGGCGGTGGGCTTCGGTCAGCGTGGCGGAGCGTCCGCCCGCGTCCTCGATGAGGTCGGCGGCCCGGCGGGCGCCGGTGTCGTCGAGTGGATGGTCGGAGGTGAGAAGCGCGACGAGGCGCCGTGCGGCCGGCCCGTCTGTGGCCAGAGCCGCGAGGACGGGGTACGTCTTCTTCAGCCGGCGCAGATCGTTGTGGACCGGTTTACCGGTGACCTGCGGGTCTCCCCAGATGCCCAGCAGGTCGTCCACGGCCTGGAACGCCACCCCGAGATGCCGTCCGGCCTGGGCGAGGGCGTTGACGGTCGGGACAGGGGCCCCGGCGAGCACGGCGCCCAGGCCCGTTGCGCAGCCGAGCAGCGCGCCGGTCTTGTGCTCCGCCATGGACCTGTACTCGTGCGGCCGCACCGCGTCGGGCCCTGTCCAGGGCCGGGACTCGAAGAGCAGGTCCTCGGCCTGACCGCGTACCAGGTCGTTCAGCGTCCCGGCCAGGTGCCGCACCGCTGTTCCGCCGTGTACGTTGCGGGATTCCGCCAGCGTCGCCACGGCCATGGCGAAGAGCGCGTCTCCTGCCAGGACCGCGGGGCCGGTGCCGTATGCCTTCCACACGGTCGCGCGCTGCCGACGGGTCTCGTCGCCGTCCATGATGTCGTCGTGCAGGAGCGAGAAGGTGTGGATCAGCTCCACGGCGACCGCGCCGACGGCGGCGTTCTCCCCGGGCGCGCCCGCGGCCTCCGCACAGAGCACGGTGAGCGCCTGACGTACTCCCTTGCCCTGCGAGCCGGGGGTGAGCCTGCCGTCCACGTCGCTCCAGCCGAGCGAGTAGGCGGCCATCTCCGCCGGCCACGGATGAAGGCGCTGGACGGCTTCCGTGAGGGCCGGCCGCACGAGGTCGCGGCAGCGGGCGAGAATCTGCGGTGCGGTGGCCTGGGCTGATACCGGCAGCGTCATCGGTGGCCGTCTTCCTCGCCCGCCGCGGTGGCAAGCGGCGCCACTCCGAGTTCGGCGTGGGCCTTGTCGACCATCTCCCGGGCGTGACGCAAACCGATCCGGTCGAGCGTCCGACGCAACTCGTCCAGGTCCGCCGCGGTCTCGGCGTGGTCCCGGCCGAGCTGGGCGAGCGCCTTGACCAGCCCGAGCCGGGCCAGTGCCTCGCCCCGCGGCTCGCTCATGGCGCGGAACTCCGCGAGTGCCTCCTCGTAGACCTCGCGGGCTTCGTCGTAACGCCGCGCCCGGAAGAGCACATTGGCGCGCATCTTGTGGTTGTAGGCGAGCGCGCTGGACAACTTCATCTCGCGGCAGGTGAGTTCGGCCTCGGCGAGCAGGGCAAGTGCGCGTTCGGGGTCGTCCCGCAGGGAGACGATGTCGGCCATGCCACGCAGGGCCCATGCCCGGCCGCGCCGGTCGTCGGCCTTCCCGGCTATCTCGGCCGCTTCCTCGAACATCGCAAGGGCCGTGTCGTACGAGCCGGTGTTGCGGTGAATCTGCGCGATGCCTTCCAGCGCCCACACGGTGTGGCGGGCTTCGCCGCGTTTGCGCGCCTCGGCGAGCAGTTGCTCGTGCAGGACGGCGACGGCCTGGTAGTCGCCCTGTATGCGTCCGGTCTCCGCCAGGCCTGCGAGGGAGTAGCCGCGGGCCACGACGTCGCCGCCGCGCTTGCCCATCTCGGCGGCGAGCCCCAGCAGCCGGAAGGCGAGCGCCAGCGCGCCCCGCTGCCGGGCGAGCGTGCCACCGCTCCACAGCGCCCAGGCCATCGCCCCCATGTCACCGGCCGAGCGAGCGGCCCGGTAACTGGCCTTCCACGCCTGATCCGCTTCCTTGACGTTGCCCAGTCTGCGGTGCGCCTCGGCCACGGCGAGCCCGGACCGCGCCACCTCCTGCTGCGAGCCGGAGTCCTGGGCCGCCCTCAAGTGCCGGGTTCCTTTGGCGAGCACGTCGGTCAGGGAGGAGTTCACCGACAGATCGGTGAGGGCGCCTTGATACTCGGGCGCGAATGCTTTGCTGTGCATGGGTGCCTTTCGTGCGCGGCCAGGACACCGGCCGGCAAACTATACACCGCATGTATACATATAGCGTATAGTCGCCTGGCGCTCTGGGCCTGGCACTTGGGGAATCGGGGAGCCGCCCGTCACCTTCGGCGGATGCGGCGAACCGCCTTGCTGTGGATCAAGACGGCTGCGGCCCGCCCGGGGTTGCTCGCTCGCGGCGAGTTTCCCTCGCGTGGCCGGAACGGCACCACCAACGGCACGGCCGGCAGCGGCACGACAAACGTCCGCGACCAGGGCGCCTTCGGCCCCCGCACGGCATGGTGATCCACCACACCGTGACCAGGAGCACTCAGCACACGGCCGACATCATCCGTACCCGACGCCGACCGGAAGAAGCAGGACCCGTCCTCAGGCGCCGGCGGTCCAGCGCTGGTCGCTGTCCCCGTCGGCCGGGTCGAAGTCGAGGGAACCGCCCGCGGAGTCCCCCACGGGTTCAAGGGCGAAGTCCGGCGCGATCCGCGGGTGTACGACTCCTGATCCGTCGACGGTGAAGAGCAGATTCAGGCCGTTCCTTCCGTTGACGGAGGAGCAGGACCAGATGCCGACGCCACGGTCGATGTCGCCGCGCGAGTCAAGGCAGTAGTCGGGGTCCTCCTGACTGCGCAGGAGACCGATGGAGTCCAGACTCCACTGCTGGGTCCGGGCACCGGTGCAGCGGGCCGTGATGACGTCGGTGCGGTTCTCCATCGCCCCGTCGAGGATGTCGAGGCACAGTCCGGATGCGGTGTTGACCACGGGGGCATAGCCACCTCCGGCGGTGATCGGTTCCGGCTCGGGCGGCCGCGGGGCGCTCTTCGAGGGGGTGGGCGCCGGAGGCTTGGGGGCAGCGGCCGATTTGGTGGGGCTCGGCGAGGCCGAGGGCGAAGGCTTCTTCGACGGCTTCGGGCTGGGGCTCACCGACGGGGTGGGGACGGGCACGGCCGGGGTGGTCCAGGCTTCTTGGAGCGGGGGCTCCTTGGCGCGGTCGCGGGCCGGGACGGGCTCCTCCGAGGCGGTCGCCAGGAGAGTTCCGGCGACGACGGCACCCGCGACCGCCATGGCGACAAGGCCGACGGAACGCGACGTCCGCCACGCGCCCTTCGGCGAAGCCCTTTCGCCGTACGGCGGCTTGACGGACGTGGTGAACCCCGGAATGCCCGCCATCGGCTCCGACCCGTCTCGCTGGGTCGGTACGGCGTCGAGCATGCCGCGCAGAGGAGCTTGGGCCGCATAGGTCGCTCCGCCCCACCGGAGCAGACGCTCGGCGATGACGACCCGGGGGTCCTCCGCCATGCGTGTCAGCTCCGCGACCAGCCAGGTACAGCTGGGACATTCGTCCAGATGGACCGTCAGGTCCTCGCTGCGCCGCCGGTCCCCCGGCCGCGCCGCCGCCTCGATGATGCGGCGGAATCCCAGGCACTTCCTGTCCCCGCCACGCTCCAGATACGCCCGGATGTAGGCCTGGCGCACGGCGTCCTGCGCCGTGATCCGCAGCTCGGGAACGAGGTCCGGTCGCAGGTCGAGGAAGGTGGCGACCGTGGCGTCCGATTCCTGGTCCACCACCGCGTACCAGAGGATGCCCCGTGTCGGCTCCGGCAGCCGGTAGTAGGCGGTGAACAGGGCGGACGACGCGTCGAGTCCAAGGCGCACGGATGCGGACGGACCCGTCGCGGGGGCGTCGTCGGCCGTCTCGTCGACCCAAGCGGCGAAGTCGGCCGCGAGCCGGTCCCGGCGACTGTCGGCAGCCCAGGTGAGACCCACCCGCTGAACGAGCATCAGAAGGTGGTGACGCCAGTTCCCCTGGGGCTCGATGCCCCGGCACGCCTCCTGGGTGGCGAGACCGAAGGCCTGGACGGCCAGTTGGTGTCCGGATGCCTGGTCGCGTCCGCAGAGCCTGGCGTAGGTCCGGACGGCGGGCAGGTGACGGCGTTTGAGCTCCTGGGTGGCGGGGTGGGCGGTCGGGGCACCGGCGCGGATGCGCTCGGTGAGCTCCACGTCCGACAAGGCGTGGCAGACCGACTTCTCGTCCGTAGGATCCGGACCGACCTGGTGGAGCTCTGACACCCTCTTGACTCCTCGTTCAGTACGGCACGACCGACCGCCCCAGTACTTCGGAAATACGCTGGAGTTACGTGCCTGAGGCAAGAGCCAATGGTGAGGCAGCGGGACCTGCGAGGAAAGGTGTGACCGTGGGTAACAGCTCAGGGAACGTGACGATCGGGGCCAACGCCCACCGCGGGGCCGATTCCGCTGTGCGGTGGGTGTGCCTCTTATCGGCGACGGAGCCGTCAGGGTGGTGGGGCGTCGTCAGCCGATGTGGTGCGGTAGCGGTCCCTCCCCTCCCCGTCATGGAGGGTCAGCGCGCCGTGAAGGACGTAGAACCACCATCGTGCCCATGATGAACGTGCGGCCGCGCGCCCACGATGCCGGGCGTGAGGCGTGAGGCGCGTGAGACGTCAGACGTCAGAGTGAACTCCTCGAAGGGGAACCGGCCTTCCGTGTGTCCGCCGGTCAGCCGGAAGAAGAGCTCCGCTCCGGCCACGTCGATGAGTTCACCGTCCTCGGGCCGCCGCGACCGGAGTCACGCGCGCGCCAGCTCCGCCGCGCCGAAGGACACGTCGAAGCGGTCGCACCAGATGCTCAGGCTGGTGAAGTCGGCCGGGTCGATGTCGGCGGGCAGGGTGTAGTTCTGGTCGCCCTTGTTGCCCTTGAGCTTGCCGAGGCTGACGTACGTCCCGTCGTCGAAGACGTGCCAGCCGGACCGGTCCGCCTTCACCGGGGCGTCCGTCAGCCAGACGCGCAGGTCGGGGCCGTTGCTGGTGTCGAGGTTCTCCAGGCGCAGGGTGTGCGAGCCGTCGGGCAGGCGCAGGAGCTTCACCGTGCCTGTCGTCTCGTGCTCATGGCTGATCAGCTCGCCGCTCGCCAGCGTCTGCGGGCCGAGGGGTGGCCGCGTGGGCGACGAGGCCGGGGGAACCGGCGCCGGGGCGACCGCCGGCACGGCCTCGCGAACCGTCTCGTCCTGCCACAGCTTCCACGGCTGGAACCAGTACAGGCCCGCGCCGGCCAGCAGCACGGCCACCGCCATCGCTCCCATGAAGAGGGGCCTGGTCAGTAGCTTGCGTACGCGTCCCATGTTCGCCGCCTCCTGAAGTGTCCGCCTGTACACATTCAACGGGATCAGGGGTCCGCCACATCCTTGAGAGAGATGACGAAAGCCTTACGGCGTCGTTCCCCCGCCCGCCCGGACCCCGGCACTGCGCTCCCGTCATGACGTCGCCCCCCACGGCCCCTCTGCACGCCATGTTCATCAACTGCACCCTCAAGCGCTCGCCCGAGACCAGCAACACCGACGGTCTCGTCGACAAGAGCCGGGCCGTCATGGAGGCAGCCGGCGTCACCACCGAGCTCGTCCGGGCCGCCGACCACGAGATCGCCACCGGCGTGTGGCCGGACATGACCGAGCACGGCTGGAGCACCGACGCATGGCCCGCGCTGCACGAGCGGGTGATGGCCGCCGACATCCTGGTACTCGCCGGGCCCATCTGGCTGGGCGACAACAGCTCGGTGATGAAGCAGGTCATCGAGCGGCTGTACGCGTGCTCGTCGATCCTCAACGACCGTGGACAGTACGCGTATTACGGACGCGTGGGCGGCTGTTTGATCACCGGCAACGAGGACGGCGTCAAACACTGCGCGATGAACGTCCTCTACAGCCTCCAGCACCTCGGCTACACCATCCCCCCACAGGCCGACGCAGGCTGGATCGGCGAGGCGGGGCCCGGCCCCTCCTACCTGGACCCGGGGTCGGGCGGCCCGGAGAACGACTTCACCAACCGCAACACCACCTTCATGTCCTGGAACCTGATGCACCTGGCCGCCTTGCTCAAGGGCGCCGGCGGCATCCCGGCCCACGGCAACCAGCGCTCGGAGTGGGACGCAGGCTGCCGGTTCGACTTCCCGAACCCGGAACACCGCTGAGGGCCTGCCTCGGTCGGGGGCGGCCGAGGCGGGAGGGGGAAGCAGGTCGGCGCGCGTACGGCGAGTGCCGGTACGTAGGACAAGGCGCGATCTCCTCGTAAGGGCTCGTGGGTCGGTCGAGGCTCCCAAGCCGGATGCCGGTCCAGGGCGGATGCCGGTCCAGGGCGGATGCCGGTCCAGGGCGGATGCCGGTCCAGGGCGGGAAGAGCACCATGGAGACATGGACGGACTCCTCCGTGACATCAGTGCGCCGGGGCGTCTCGCAGTTGCCGGCGAGGGCATCAGCGAGGAGGAGCTCCAGCTCGCCGCCCGTAATCACGGGCTGCCCCTGGAGGCCCTGCGGTACGACGTCACCCCGCCCGGGCTCCACTACACGCTGGTCCACTACGACATTCCGTACGCCGACCCCGCCGACTGGCGGCTCACCGTCGGGGGCCGGGTGCGGACACCGCTCACGCTGGACCTGGCGGCACTGGCCGCCCTGCCGTCCGTCACCCAGCGGGTGACCATGGAGTGCGCGGGCAACGGGCGGGCGCGGCTCGTCCCGCGGCCCGTCAGCCAGCCCTGGCTCGTCGAAGCGGTCGGCACGGCCGAGTGGACGGGGGTTGCGCTGCGCGGCCTGCTCGCCGAGGCCGGGGTGGAGCCGGACGCCGTCGACGTCGTCTTCACCGGCGCCGACCACGGTGTGGAGCGCGGCATCGAGCAGGACTACCGGCGCAGTCTGCCGCTGGCGGTGGCCACCGCCGAGGACCCCGAGGTGCTGGTGGCCCACCGGATGAACGGGGACCCGCTGCCGCCGCAACACGGCTTTCCGGTACGGCTGGTGGTGCCCGGCTGGTACGGCATGGCGCACGTGAAGTGGCTGCGCGAGATCACCGTCGCCGACGCGCCCTACACCGGCTTCCAGCAGGAGGTCGCCTACCGCCTCCGTCGCGAGCCGGACGAGCCGGGGGCGCCGGTCACCCGTATCGCCCCGCGCGCGCTGATGATCCCGCCCGGCTTCCCGGACTTCATGTCCCGCTGCCGTGTGGTCCGCCCCGGCACCCTCGGCCTCGAGGGCCGCGCGTGGTCCGGTCATGCCCCCGTCACCGCTGTCGAGGTGAGCACCGACGGTGGCCGGACCTGGCACGCCGCCGAACTCGAGCCGCAGGACGATCGGCACGGCTGGGCCTGGCGGCGCTGGCGCGCGTCCTGGACCGCGGTACCGGGCAGACATGTGCTCAGCGCACGCGCGGCCGACGCGGCGGGCAACACCCAGCCGCTGACGCAGCCCTGGAACCGCGGCGGGTTCGCCAACAACCTGGTGCAGCGGATCGATGTGCTCTGCGTTCAGGAGACCGGGGCGACTTCCCGCACACCGGCCGAGTAGCCATGCGGATGCCGCCGCACAGTGGCCCGGCCCGATGCCGGCGCCCAGGACGGACCGAGGGACCGGACTGCCGACGAGCACCCGATGGCCCGCGATGCGCCCGACGCCCGGCGGCGCCGGGCGGGCTCGGCCAGGGTGTGCGGATCGGGTGCACCGGTACACATCGTCAGCGGCTCGCTGCCGGACCCGGCGTGGACGTTGCTGGTCCGGCGCCGCGGCCCGGGCCGGGCCGGACCCGCGCCGGGCGTCACAGCAGCGAGGCGCTGACGAGCAGCACGAACGCCGCGATCGCGAGCAGCGTGCGGATCAGGTGGAACATGTTCCATCGGGCCTCGAATGCGGCACGGACCTCGCTGTCCGGTACGGCCGGAGTGGCGTTCTCGGATGCGGCGAGCGCGTTGTTCAGCGGAATGTTGCCGGTGATGGTGACGACGTGGTTGACAACCGCGCACACCAGGCCTGCGACGATCAGCCACATCTGCGCGTCGGTACGGCCGTCGGCCGGGACGGCGAGCGCCGCGGCCGGGAAGGCCACCTCGGCGACGAAGACGACGAGGAAGATGCCGCGCGGCACGGTCTCGTTCAGTCGGCGCATCGACGACACGAACCGGTCGTCGGACAGCCGGGCGAGCCCGGGCATGACGCCGGTCAGGAAGATCAGCATGATGCCGGCGTACAGGCCGGTGGACACGACGGCGAGGGCGAGCAGCAGGGTGGGCATGGGCCACATCATGGCGTCCCCGGTCGGACCGTGCAGCTCCGTTCTTCCTTACGGCACGGGCGTGTTGAGCATTCGGACGGCCCCGCCCCGCGGACCGGGACAGGTCTGAGCTGCTGCCGTGTGGGGGCGGGACGGCCACCGGTCGGCCGGGGGCCCCGCGCCGTCCGCCCCGCCCCCGTATCGCTCAGTCCTTGAGCCGCTGCGCCTGCTCGATCGCGTCGGCCAGTTCACCCACCGCGCTGTCCTCCGTCGACTTCGCCAGGGCGCGGGCCCGGTCCTCCAGCTGACCGAGGCTCGGCGCGCCCGGGAGGCCGCCGCCGCGCAGAGCCTCGGCGAAGTACGCGGCCACGGCCGTGATCTGGAGGCGCTTGGAGGATCCGCCCCACAGGGCGCCGTCGATCGCGTCGGTCTCCACCGCGCCCGTCCGCTCGTGCGGCGCCCGGGTCCTGGGGTCGAGCCAACGCACGGTCGCTGTCGCGACATGGCCGCTCGCGCCCTCCCGGAGCCGTACGGCATACAGCGCCGTCACGGTGTGGCCGGGGCCGACCTCGCCGCCGTCCACCTGGTCGTTGCGGAAGTCGTCGTCCGCGACCGCGCGGTTCTCGTAGCCGATGAGCCGGAACTGCTTGACCGTCTCCGGGTCGAACGCGACCTGCGCCTTGGCGTCGCGGGCACGCAGTTCGACATGGGTGGGCAGCTGCTGGACGAAGACCTTCCTGGCCTGAGCGCTGGTGGAGACGTACGTGGTGTGGCCGTCGCCCTTGTCCGCGAGGCGTTCCATCAGGTCGTCGCCGTAGTCGCTGCCGACGCCGACCCCGAAGAGGGTGATGCCGTGCTCGCGGCGGGCGTCGTCGATCCGGTCGAGGATCGCGTCGGCCTCGGTCTCACCGGTGTTGGCGAGGGCGTCGGACAGCAGCACGACCCGGTTGGTGGCACCGCGCCTCCTGCCCTCGACAGCCTCGTCGTAGCCCGTGGTCACTCCCGCCTCCACATTGGTCGAGTCCGTCGGCTCCAGTTCGTCGATCACGGAGTGGATCCGGTCGCGGTTGCCGTCGATCCTGGTCATCGGCAACCGGGTCTCGGCCTCGTCGCTGAAGGTGACCACGGCGATGGAGTCGTCGTCGCGCAGCTCGTCGGTGAGGAGGCCGAGCGATTCCTTGACCAGGTCGAGCCGGCCGGGCTCGGCCATCGAGCCGGAGATGTCGATCACGAAGGTGAGGGCGGCGGGCGGGCGTTCGCCCTCGCGGTCGGCGCCGCGGGTGGACAGGCCGACGCGCACCAGCGACCATTCCTCGCCGCCCTGACCGTCCATCTCGCCCTCCGCGCTGCGCGGGCGAGCTCCGTCGACGGTCACCGAGAAGCCGTCGCCCTCGGGGCGCGGGTAGTCCTGCCGGAAGCTGTTGATGAACTCCTCCGGCCGGACCTGGTCCGGAGCGGGCAGAGAGCCGTCCCCCAGGGTGCGGCGGGCGTAGTGGTACGAGGCGGTGTCCACGTCGAGCGCGAAGGTGGACAGGTAGTCGGCGGGTGGCGCGAACTCACGGGCCTGGTCGTCCTCGCGCACGCCGTCCGCGCCGCCGTCCGGCTGCTCGGGCGCGGCCTTGCCGCCGTCGGGGGCGACGGGCGCGCCGTCGGTCGCCGTGCGGCCGCCGCGGTCGTGGGAGGTGGCGTCGCCCCCGGCGCTGCAGCCGCCGGTGAGCAGCACGCCGCCGGCGAGCACGGCCGCCAGCAGCCCCCTGTGTGTCCTTGTACGGAGTTTCATCCGGACCCATCCCCCTGCGTCGTCAGCACTTGTGGATGTGACGTGCGAGACGGCCGGAAGGAGCAGACGATGGGGTTGCAGAAGAATCTCAATGCGGCAACGGCAGGGGCGGATCGCCCGATCCGCCCCTGATTGCCCTATGCCGAGGGCCTCACGACACGATGTCCTTGCGGGAGAAGTTGCGGAAGGCGAGAGCGAACAGCACCAGTGCGTACGTCACCGAGACCGACGCCCCCTTGACCATGCCGCTCCACTCCAGCTGCGGCTGGAGCGCGTCGATCCAGGCGAACTGCCAGTGCGCGGGCAGCACATCACGCCAGCCGCCCAATGCGGTGACCGCATCCAGCACATTGCCGATGATCGTCAGCCCGACCGCGCCGCCCACCGCGCCCAGCGGCGCGTCGGTCTTGGTGGAGAGCCAGAACGCGAGCCCCGCGGTGACCAGTTGGGACACGAAGATGAAACCCACGACCAGCGCGAGCCGCGGCACCGTGTCGCCGGTGCCGAGAGAGCCGCCCGTGGGCAGCTCGAGCGGCCCCCAGCCGTACGCGACCGTGCCCGCGATCAGTGCCACCAGCGGCAGCAGCACCATCGCCGCGGCGCTGAAGCCGAGCGCGACGGCCAGCTTCGACCACAGCAGCCGGGCGCGCGGCACGGGCGCAGCCAGCAGGTAGCGCAGGGACGACCAGCTGGCCTCCGAGGCGACCGTGTCGCCGTGGAACAGTGCCACCGGCACCACCAGCAGGAAGCCTGCCGACACGAACAGGCAGGTGGCGGCGAAGTTGGCGCCGGACGCGGTGGCGGTGTCCATCAGGGTCACCCGCCCGTTGTCCCTGCCGTCCGGTGTGCCGCCGATCGCGAAGGCGGCGATCAGGATGAGCGGCAGTGCGGCCAGGACCGCGGCCATCACCAGGGTCCGCCGGCGCTTCAGCTGCCGTAGCGCCTCCACACGCAGCGGCAGCGTGTGCCGGGCCCGGTAGCCGGGGGCGGAATCGACGAGCGCGCTCATGCGGAGCCTCCGATCAGGTTGAGGAACGCGTCCTCCAGGCGGCGGTGCGGACCGACGCCCGTCAACGGGACCTCCAGGCGCACCAGTTCCGTGATCAGCGCGGCGGGGGTGGCGGTGTCGAGCCGTACGAGCAGCCCCTCGTCCGTACGGGCAGCGGAGCCGATCCCGGCCAGTGCGGCGATCTTCTCGACCACCGGCTCGGGCACCTCGCCCTCGGTCGTGACGAGCAGGGTGTCGCTCTCGCCGGTGATCTCGGCGACCGGCCCGGCCTGCGCCAGACGTCCACGGTCCATGACGACCAGGTGGGTGCAGGACTGTTCGACCTCCGACAGCAGGTGGCTGGAGACGATGACGGTCCGGCCCCCGGCCGCGTACCGGATCATCACGTCCCGCATCTCGCGGATCTGCGGCGGGTCGAGACCGTTGGTCGGCTCGTCGAGAATCAGCAGGTCCGGCAGGCCGAGCATGGCCTGGGCGATGGCGAGCCGCTGCCTCATGCCCTGCGAGTAGGTGCGCACGGCCCGGGCCAGCGCGTCGCCGAGGCCGGCGATCTCCAGGGCCTCCTCGATGTGCGCGTCGCTCGCGGGGCGGCCGGTGGCCTGCCAGTACAGCTGAAGGTTGTCGCGCCCGGACAGATGCGGCAGGAAGCCCGCACCCTCGACGAACGCACCGACCCGGGACAGGACGGGTGCGCCCGGCCTGATGGCGTGGCCGAAGACACGGATCTCGCCGTCGTCCGGCCGGATGAGGCCCATCAGCATGCGCAGGGTGGTGGTCTTGCCGGCGCCGTTGGGTCCGAGGAGACCGAGCACCTGGCCCTTCTCGACGCGGAAGGACAGGTCCCGTACGGCGTACCGGTCGGCAGACCTGGCGTACCGCTTGGTCAGTGAGGTGATCTCCAGCGGTACGTCGGCGAGCTCCGGGTCGGGGGCGGGGGCGAGCGCCCGGCGGCGGGAGGTGATCAGCAGTGCGGTCGCCACGAGGGCGCCCGCGGCCGGCAGGCCCCAGACCCACCAGGGCAGTCCGGCGGCCTGGGTGCGTACCGCCGGGGCGGTGGGCACGGAAAGCGCCGGGGAGCCGTCCATGAGGGCGACTGTGTACGTGGCGGGCTCGGCGGGAGAGGAGTATCCGAGGTCGGTTGCGGACAGGACCAGGCGCAGCCGGTGGCCCGCGTCGACCTCGTGGTCCACGGCCGGCAGGGTCAGTTCGACCTCCTTGCCCTGGCGGGCGTCCTCGATCCGGACCGGGGCGACGAGCTGGGAGGGCAGCACCTGGCTGCGGCCGTCGGGTCCGACGTCGTACACCTTGCCGAACAGGACGGCGTCGTCCCTGGACGAGGTCACCTTCACCTTGACGGTCGGCGCGCCGGTGATCCGGGTGGAGCGGGCGAGCGGCGCGGAGTCGAAGCGGGCGAAGTGGCCGGGGAAGTCGAGGGAGAGCCCGACGCCGAGGGAGGACAGCTGACCGGCGCCACCACTCAGTCCGGGTACGGCGGAGATGGCGGGCGGGGTGGCCCCGGCCGGGTTGGAGAAGATCTGGGCGCGCCCGCCGAGCGGGATCTGCCGGATGCCGTCGGCCAGCCCCGGGTAGCGGTCGGCGGTCGCGCCGCGCAGCAGTGCCCGGCCGTCGGTGGAGTCGACGCCGCCGGTGCGGCTGACGCGGAAGGCAGGCCCGGTCCCGGTCTTCTTGTCATGCTTGAGGTAGCGGTCGAACCAGGTGCTGATCCGCTCCTGGACGCGGTCGGCCTCCCGGTCCCCGCCGTCGTGGCCGCCGGTGATCCAGTCGACGGAGACGGGTGCGCCGTTGGCGCCGATCGTCCTGGCCATGGCGTCGGCGTGCGAGAGCGGGAAGAGCGAGTCGGACTGCCCCTGCACGATGAGCGCGGGCACCTTGATGCGGTTGCCGGCAGCGGAGGGGCTGCGGCTCTCGAGCAGCTCCCGGGCCTCGGCGTCGGGCTTCCCGGCGACGGCGACCCGCTCGTACATGGCGCAGAGCACGGGCTGGAACCGGCCGCATCCCAACGGGTTCACGGGCCCCTGGGTGGCGGCCTTGCGCCCGCTGCCGGCGGCGGGCGCGCCGCCCGCCGGGGCCTCGGCCGGCGGCCGGGACGTGTCCTGCGTCGTGCCCGCCGAGCCGGTGGAGAAGAAGATCCCGGCCCACAGCTTCTTGAACACATCGTCGGGGAACAGGGCGTCCGCGAGGTTCCAGTAGGTGATCTGCGGCGCGATCGCGTCGACGCGCCGGTCGTGGGCCGCGCCGAGCAGGGAGACGGCCCCGCCGTACGACGAGCCCGTGATGCCGACCCGCGGATCGCCGTCCGCGTCCAGCTGCACCTCGGGTCGTTTCGCCAGCCAGTCGACCAGTCGGGAGACGTCCCTGACCTCGTGGTCGGGGTCGTTGAGCCCGATCTGCCCGGTGGACCCGCCGAAGCCGCGCGCCGACCAGGTCAGTACGGCGTACCCGTCTCGGGCCAGTTTCTCGGCCTGGTCGCGTACGTCGTCCTTGCTGCCGCCGAAGCCGTGCCCGATCAGCACGGCCGGCCGGCGCTCAGGGCCGCCCGTGGTGAAGTACGAGGTGTCGATCTTCGCCCCGGGCATGTCGTGCACCCGGTCCTCGCGGTGCACGGCGGGTGCGCCGTCGTCGGCGACCGCCGTCCAGGTGCCTGCGCCGGCGAGGACGGCGAAGGCGGCGACGCCCGTGAGCCATCGGCCGCGCGGCCGGGGAAGTCGGATCTGCATGACTGAAACCCTAAGCGGACCCCCGCCCTGCCTCGGCTGCCGCCAGGGGGAACTCAGGAGCCTCCTCGAGTAGTACGCAGTACCGTCGCCGTACACCAGACGCGGTATGCACCGCCCGGGACGGACCGCCCGGGATGCGCCGCCCCGGGGAAGGGACCGGTATGGACATCCGGCGCGCGACGACGGTGGACGAGCTGATCGCGGCGGAGCACCTGTACGACGGACCGGCCAGGCCCGAGTGGGCCCAGCGGTTCCTCGCCGCGGACGGGCATCTGATGCTGATCGCGTATGTCGGCGGCGCACCGGCCGGGATGGTCTCGGGCGTCGAGATGCGGCATCCGGACAAGGGCACGGAGATGTGTCTGTACGAGCTGTCCGTCCACGAGGGTTTCCGCAGGCGAGGCATCGGCCGGGCACTGACCGAGGCACTGCGGGAGGTCGCGCGGGAACGGGGCTGTTACGACATGTGGGTCGGCGTCGACACGGACAATGAACCGGCCCTGGCGACGTACCGCTCGGCGGGGGCGGGGGACGACGGAATCTTCACGATGCGCACATGGGATCTGACGGCCGACTGAGGGGGCCTGTCCGAGTACCGAACTCCCCCTGAATCAAGGGGAGTTATTGTTCCGCCGCTCATCGATTCCTTTGTCATGCACCTAACTTGTGGCACAGGTCACAGCACGAGCCTCTGTTCGGCCTGATGGCACCACCTGGCACGATGCACGCTCCTTGTCCGTGATCGGTCAACGAAAGGTCAGGTGCACGAGATGAGAGTCTCTGCCCGCCGCATCGGGACGCTGATACCCGCAGTCGTCCTTGCGGCCGGTCTCCAGTTCGCCGTCTCCCCCACCGCGCACAGCGCGACCCTCGGCGATCTTCGTCTCGCCCCCACTGCAACCGCGATACCCAACAGCTGGATCGTCGTCCTCAAGGACGGCAGCACACGCGCCGCCGATCTGGGCGTCACACCGAAACACACCTACCGCACGGCCCTCACCGGCTTCGCCGCGTCCATGTCGGCGAAGAAGGCCCGGGGTCTCGCGGCCGATCCCCGTGTGGCGTACGTGGAGCAGAACGCCACGGTCCGGCTCACCGCGACCCAGACCAATGCCACCTGGGGCATCGACCGTATCGACCAGCGGGATCTGCCGCTGTCGAAGACGTACACCTACAACACGTCCGCGTCGAATGTGAACGCGTACATCATCGACACCGGAATCCGCACCTCCCACAGCGAGTTCGGCGGGCGCGCGAGCGTCGGCACGGACACGGTGGGCGGCGGACAGAACGGCCAGGACTGCCAGGGTCACGGCACGCACGTCGCGGGCACGGTCGGCGGCAAGACGTACGGCGTGGCCAAGAACGTCCACCTGGTCGCCGTACGCGTCCTCGACTGCCAGGGCTCCGGTACGACGGCCGGGGTCATCGCGGGCGTCGACTGGGTGACCGCCAACGCCAAGAAGCCGGCCGTGGCCAACATGAGCCTCGGCGGCAGCGCGAACACGACCCTGGACAACGCGGTGAAGAAGTCCATCGCGTCAGGCGTCAGTTACGCCATCGCGGCGGGCAACGGCAACATCCTGGGCTGGCCCGTGAATGCCTGCAACTCCTCGCCGGCCCGCGTCCCCGAGGCGATCACGGTCGGCGCCACGGACAGCAATGACCGCCGCGCGTCGTTCTCCAACTACGGCACGTGTCTCGACCTGTTCGCACCGGGGGTGAACGTCGCCTCGGCATGGAAGGACAACGACACGGCGACGAACACGATCTCCGGCACCTCGATGGCCACGCCGCACACGGCGGGCGTCGCGGCGCTGTACTTGTCGACCCACCCCTCGGCGACCCCGGCCCAGGTCAGGAACGCGCTGGTGAACAACGCGACCAGCGGCAAGGTCGTGGACCCGCGCACGGGCTCCCCGAACAAGCTGCTGCACTCGCTGTTCTAGTCCCCGTTCCGGCCAGGCCCTCCCGGGGTCTGGCCGGACAGGGCGTCGCGCGCCCGGGTCGACCCCTTCGGCTTCTGTCCGTCCGGTCCCTGGCCCCCGACGGACCACTGCGGCAAGGTCGCGACACGGGCCCGTGGTGCCGCTTCGGGCCTGCTCGACCGCTTGGTCCTCGGCCATCCGCCGCACGCCGGCGCGGAATTCCGGGAGCTGCGGGCATTGCGGTCCCTGGTTGGCGGGGCGTGGTCAGGCCTAGGCTCTCGCCCATGACTGAGTACGTGCAGGTGTACACAGCGACGGAGAGCCGCGAGGCGGCGGTGGCCCTGGCCAAGGGCGCGGCAGAGGCACGTCTGGCTGCGGGTGCGCAGGTGGTCCGAACGCGGCTTGATCCACGTCATCCGGTCCCGCTTCCAGGACACCGGGAACCGGCCGCTGCGCGCGGCCGGGCCGCCGATCGCCGGGTGATACGCCTGGTGGACGGTGACGGTGTCCGCGGTGTGGTGGGCGCGGATGCGGTACTTCGGTTCGTCGGGCATGAGGGACAGTGCGCACAAACTCCGTTGCGGGGCCCTCGATTCGCCCTTGGCGTCGCGCGGCGGTTCCTGATGCCGGTACCCGACATGCGGACGGCCCGCACGGGAGGTTTCCGTGCGGGCCGTCCGACGAAGGGGTGGGGCATCAGTGATTGCGGGGGAAGCCCAGGTCCACGCCCGTCGGCGCCTCGGACGGGTCCGGCCAGCGGGTCGTGACGACCTTGCCGCGGGTGTAGAAGTGCACGCCGTCGTTGCCGTAGATGTGGTGGTCGCCGAAGAGCGAGTCCTTCCAGCCTCCGAAGGAGTGGTAGCCCACCGGCACCGGGATCGGCACGTTCACGCCGACCATGCCGGCCTGGACCTCCATCTGGAAGCGGCGGGCCGCGCCGCCGTCGCGGGTGAAGATGGCCGTGCCGTTGCCGAACGGCGAGGCGTTGATGAGCTCCACGCCCTCGTCGTAGGTCTCCGTGCGCAGCACGCACAGCACCGGGCCGAAGATCTCGTCGCGGTACGCGTCCGAGTCGGTGGAGACGTTGTCGAGCAGCGACAGGCCGATCCAGTGGCCGTCCTCGAAGCCGCCGACGGTGTAGCCCGTGCCGTCCAGGACGACCTCCGCGCCCTGGGCCGCCGCGCCCGCTACGTACGAGGCGACCTTTTCGCGGTGCGCCTTGGTGATCAGGGGGCCCATCTCGGACGTCGGGTCGTTGCCCGGGCCGATCTTGATCTTCTCGGCGCGCTCGCGGATCTTCTCGACCAGCTCGTCGGCGATGGCGCCGACCGCGACGACGGCGGAGATCGCCATGCAGCGCTCGCCCGCCGAGCCGTACGCCGCCGAGACCGCCGCGTCCGCGGCCGCGTCCAGGTCCGCGTCGGGCAGGACCAGCATGTGGTTCTTCGCGCCGCCCAGTGCCTGCACCCGCTTGCCGTTCGCGGATGCGGTGGTGTGGATGTAGCGGGCGATCGGGGTCGAGCCGACGAAGGAGACCGCGGCGATGTCCGGGTGGGCGAGCAGTGCGTCGACGGCGACCTTGTCGCCGTGCACGACGTTGAGCACACCGGCGGGCAGCCCGGCCTCGGTGGCCAGCTCGGCCAGCAGGTTCGCGGCGGAGGGGTCCTTCTCGCTCGGCTTGAGCACAAAGGTGTTACCGCAGGCGACGGCCAGCGGGAACATCCACATCGGCACCATCGCCGGGAAGTTGAACGGGGTGATGCCCGCGACGACGCCGAGCGGCTGACGGATCGAGGAGACGTCGACCCGGTTGGAGACCTGGGTGGACAGCTCGCCCTTCAGCTGCGTGGTGATACCGCAGGCCAGCTCCACGATCTCCAGACCGCGGGCGACCTCGCCGAGCGCGTCGGAGTGCACCTTGCCGTGCTCGGCCGTGATCAGGGCGGCGATGTCGTCGCGGCGGGCGTCCAGCAGTGCGCGGTAGCGGAACAGGACGGCGGTGCGCTGCGCGAGTGAGGACTGGCCCCAGGTCCCGTACGCCTCCTTCGCCGCCGCGACGGCCTCGTCGACCTCGGCGGCCGAGGCGAGCGCGACCTGAGTGGTGACCTCACCGGTCGCCGGGTCGGTGACCGGGCCCCAGTTACCCGACGCACCCTCGACGGTCTTTCCACCGATCCAGTGGTTGACGGTCTTCATTACGTGCTCCTTCACAGATGGCGGCGTCGGGCTGCGACCTGTCGGTCGTAATCCTCGCGGGCCTTGACCGCCGACGGTCGGGTCGCGGTCTCGGCCACCGGAACATCCCACCACGCCTGTGCCTCGGGCGCGCCCGACACTGTGTCTGCCGTTTCGGTCTCGACGTAGACACATGTGGCCACGTCGGCCGCACGGGCCTGGGTGAGCGCTTCTCGCAGGTCACGCATGGTCTTGGCGCGGATGACCCGCATTCCGAGGGAGGCGGCGTTGGCCGCCAGATCGATGGGCAGCGGGGCTCCGGTGTACGAACTGTCGGCCGCCCTGTGGCGGTACGCGGTGCCGAAGCGCTCCGCGCCCACCGACTCGGACAGGCCCCCGATGGAGGCGTACCCGTGGTTCTGCAGGATCACCACCTTGATGGGGAGGTTTTCCTGGACGGCGGTGACGATCTCGGTGGGGTTCATCAGATACGTACCGTCGCCGACCAGGGCCCAGACGGGACGGCCCGGTGCGGCCATGGCGACCCCGATGGCCGCGGGGATCTCGTAGCCCATGCAGGAGTACCCGTACTCGACGTGGTACTGGTCCTCCGAGCGGGCGCGCCAGAGTTTGTGCAGGTCACCGGGAAGGGAGCCGGCGGCATTGATGAGGATGTCGTCGCCGGTGACCAGACTGTCGAGGGCGCCGAGAACCTGGGTCTGGGTGGGACGGGCCTGGGGGTCTCCACTCGCGTACGCGGCGGCTACGCGGCGCTCCCAGCGTTCCTTGCCGTCCCGGTACTCCGCCGCGTACGCGGGCCCGACCCGGTGTGCGCCGCCGAGGGCCGCGGTGAGCTCTTCCAGCGCGGTGCGGGCGTCCGCGACCACACCGAGGCCGGACATCTTGTGGGCGTCGAAGGCCGCGATGTTGAGGTTGACGAAACGGACGGCCGGGTCGGCGAAGAGCGTCGCCGAGGCGGTGGTGAAGTCGGACCAGCGGGTGCCGACGCCGATCACCAGGTCCGCCGTGCGGGCCAGCTCGTCGGCGACGGCGGTGCCGGTGTGGCCGATGCCGCCGACGTCGCACGGGTGGTCGTGGGGCAGCGACCCCTTGCCGGCCTGTGTGGAGGCCACGGGGATGCCGGTCGCGTCGGCGAAGTCGCGCAGCGCCTGCTCGGCCTCGCTGTGGTGGACGCCGCCACCCGCCACCAGCAGGGGGCGGCGGGCGGCCCGTAGCGCAGCGGCGGCCTCGGCGAGCGCGTCCGTATCGGCCCGCGGCCGGCGCACCTGCCAGACACGGTCGGCGAAGAACTCCTCGGGCCAGTCGTACGCCTCGGCCTGGACGTCCTGCGGGAGGGCGAGCGTGACCGCGCCCGTCTCGGCGGGGTCGGTGAGCACCCGCATCGCCTGCAACGCGGCCGGGATCAGCGACTCGGGGCGGGTGACGCGGTCGAAGTAGCGGGAGACCGGGCGCAGTGCGTCATTGACCGACACATCGCCCGCGTACGGCACCTCCAACTGCTGCAGGACCGGGTCGGCGGGCCGGGTCGCGAACACATCGCCCGGCAGCAGCAGGACCGGCAGCCGGTTGATGGTGGCGAGGGCCGCGCCGGTGACCAGGTTGGTGGCGCCCGGTCCGATGGACGTGGTGACGGCGTGCGCGGACAGCCGACGGGACTGGCGGGCGTGGCCGACGGCGGCGTGGACCATGGCCTGTTCGTTGCGGCCCTGGACGAAGGGCATCCGGGGACGGGGGCCGGGGGCTGTCCCCTCGGACGGCGCGGTCGTGCCGGACTCCAGCAGCGCCTGGCCGATACCGGCCACATTGCCGTGGCCGAAGATGCCCCAGGTGGCGGCGATCAGGCGGTGGCGGCGGCCGTCGCGCTCGGTGTGCTGACGGGTGAGGAAGGCGACGAGGGCCTGGGCCGTGGTCAGGCGGCGGGTGCGCGCGGACAGGGGCGTGCTCATCGGTAGCCCTCCGTGTGATCGGGGTGGAAGCGGATGAGCCACTCGCGTTCGGCGCCCGGCCCCGCCATCACGTTGAGGTAGTACATGGTGTGGCCGGGTTCGGCGATGGAGGGGCCGTGCCAGCCGTCGGGGACGAGGACGGCGTCGCCGGTGCGGACCTCGGCGAGCAGGTCGGCGCCGCCGGGCCGGGACGGGGAGATGCGCTGGTACCCCACCCCGGCGCGGTCGATCTCGAAGTAATAGATCTCCTCCAGCTCGGACTCCTCGCCGGGGCGGTGCTCGTCATGCTTGTGCGGCGGATAGGAGGACCAGTTGCCGCCGGGGGTGAGGACCTCGACGGCGATGAGCCGGTCGCAGTCGAAGGAGTCCGCGGCGGCGAAGTTGTGCACCTCGCGCGCCTGGCTGCCGCTGCCGCGGGCCTCGACGGGAACCTCCGGCGCGGGGCCGTAGCGAGCGGGGAGTCGGCGCTCGCACCTCGCTCCTGCCAGGGCGAAGCGGCCTCCCACGCCGGAGGCGATCTGGGCACGGGCATCGCGCGGTACATACGCGAAGTCGCTCACTCCGCTGAACACGCTTTCTCTGCCGTGCAGTTCAAAGATTCCGTCTTGCGTATCGACGGTGCAACCGCCGCTCAGGGGAAGCACGATCCATTCGCTGTCCCCTGCGGTCAACAGATGTGATCCACCCGGCTCGAGGTTCAGCACACGCAGGCTGGAGTAGCCCCAGCCGGCCTGCCCGGGGGCGATGTGCAGGGCGTACGGACCGTCAGCCGCACTGCCGGAGGGAAGGTGGAGATCCTGCCGCTTGTTGTCGCTCATGCCTTCTGCGTACCTCCTCACAGCAGTCCGACGGCCGTATCGACGGCTGCGGCGACGTCCCCGTCGACCGGATAGAGCAACGAGCGGCCCACCACCAGTCCCTGGACCGTGGGCAGTTGCAGCGCGCCGCGCCATTTCTCGTAGGCACCGTCCTGGTCGTCCCCTATGTCGCCCCCGAGGAGGACCGCGGGGAGGGTCGACGTCGCCATGACCGCCTGCATATCGTCCGGATCATCGGTCACAGGTACTTTCAGCCAGGTGTACGCGGAGGTGCCGGCCAGCCCCGAGGCGATGGCGATGGACCGGGTGACGGCCTCGGCGCCGAGATCGTTCCGCAGCCGTCCGTCGATACGGTGACAGATGAACGGCTCGACGAAGACGGGGAGCTGACGCTCGGCCATCTCGTCGACGGCCCGGGCCGCGGCGCCCAGGGTGTCGAGGGAGGCCGGGTCCTCGTAGTCGATGCGCAGCAGGAGCTTGCCGGCGTCGAACCCGAGCCGCTCCAGGTCGCGGGCGCGGTGCCCGGTGAAGCGGTCGTCGAGCTCGAAGGCGGCGCCGGCGAGGCCGCCGCGGTTCATCGAGCCCATGACGACCTTGCTCTCGAGGGCGCCGAGCAGGAGCAGGTCGTCGAGGATGTCGGCGGTGGCGAGGACGCCGTCCACGCCGGGGCGGGAGAGCGCGAGACAGAGCCGCTCCAGCAGATCGAGGCGGTTGGCCATGGCGAGCGGGCGGTCACCGACGCCGAGCGCGCCACGGGCGGGATGGTCGGCGGCGACGATCATCAGCCGCCCGCTGTCCCCGACGAGCCCGGAACGCCTGCGCCGCCGCCCGGCGGCCTCGGCGACGGCCTCGGGATGTCTGGTCCGGATCCCGACGAGCTCGGCGATGTCGACGCGGCTCACGACCCCGCTCCCCCGGCAGGCACCCCGGGGCCGGGGCGTGTGCCCGGCACCGGGTCGGTTTCCCGTGTCGGCTCTGCGGCCGGTGTCGGGGCGGCGTCCGGATCCCGGGCCGGCGCCGCGGACCCGGGCAGGCTCGGGTCCGGGGGGATGGGGGCGCCCATGAGGACCGTCTCGACCTCCTGCGCGTACGGCATCGCCGACGAGCACGCCAGCCGCGCCGCCACGATCGCGCCCGCCGCGTTCGCATGGCGCATCACGTGCTCCAACTCCCAGCCCGCGAGCAGCCCGTGGCACAGCGCCCCGCCGAACGCGTCCCCGGCGCCCAGCCCGTTGACGACCTCGACCGGGACGGGCGGGACCTCGGCCCGGGTGCCGTCGCGGTGGACGGCAAGGACGCCCTTGGGGCCCTGTTTGACGACGGCGAGCTCCACGCCCGCTGCCAGCAGCGCCCGCGCGGCGGCGTGCGGCTCGCGCTCACCGGTGGCGATCTCGCACTCCTCGAGGTTGCCGACGGCGACTGTCGCCTGCGCCAGCGCCGCCGCGTAGTACGGGCGCGCCGCCTGCGGGTCCGCCCAGAACATCGGCCGCCAGTCGAGGTCGAACACGGTGACGCCGGCCCGCGCCCGGTGGAACAGCGCGGCCAGTGTCGCCGAGCGGCTCGGCTCGGCGCACAGTCCGGTTCCGGTCACCCAGAAGACCCGCGCCGCACGCACCTCGGCCAGGTCCAACTCGTCTTCACGGATCTCGAGATCGGGCGCCTTGGGCTGCCGGTAGAAGTAGAGCGGGAAGTCGTCGGGCGGGAAGATCTCGCAGAAGGTGACCGGGGTCGGGTACGCCGGCACGGCCGTCACCCACCGGTCGTCGACCCCGAACTCCCCGAGTGCCTGGTGGAGATACTCACCGAACGCGTCCTGCCCGGTGCGGGTGATCACCGCCGTCCGCCGACCCAGCCTGGCCGCCGCGACGGCGACGTTCGCGGCGGAGCCGCCGAGGAACTTTCCGAAGGTGTCGACCTGCGCCAACGGGACCCCGGTGCGCAGCGGATAGAGATCCACGCCGATCCGGCCCATCGTGATCACGTCGTACGGCTCAGGCATGCGCGTCCCTTCGGTTCGACGCCGGCTGCCCCCAGGTCTAGCCCTCCCCGCGGAACCCTGTCAACATTTTGTCCTGACATTCGGACCAAGCCTTGACACCTTTCTTCGACGGCCGGAAAGCTGACCGGCATGACCTCCTCCGCCCCCGCCCTGAACCGCATCCGGGTCGGCTCGGCCCCCGACTCCTGGGGGGTGTGGTTTCCCGACGATCACCGGCAAGTCCCCTGGCAGCGCTTCCTCGACGAGGTTGCGCAGGCCGGCTACGAGTGGATCGAGCTCGGCCCGTACGGCTATCTGCCGAGCGACCCGGCGCGCCTCGCCGAAGAGACCGCACGGCGCGGGCTGAAGGTCTCGGCCGGGACGGTCTTCACCGGGCTGCACCACGGAGCAGCCGTGTGGGACGAGACCTGGGCGCATGTATCGGACATCGCGGCGCTCACACAGGCGATGGGCGCGGAGCATCTCGTGGTGATCCCCTCCTTCTGGCGTGACGACAGGACCGGCCGGATGCTGGAGGACCGCACGCTCACTGCCGCCCAGTGGCACGATCTCACCGCTCAGACCGAACGTCTCGGCCGCGAGGTGCGGGAGCGCCACGGGCTGAAGATCGTCGTCCATCCGCACGCGGACACCCATATCGACAGCGAGGAAAACGTCACCCGGTTCCTCGACGCCACCGACTCCGACCTGGTCTCGCTCTGTCTGGACACGGGCCACTACGCATACTGCGGCGGCGACAGCGTCAAGCTGATCGAGACCTATGGAGAGCGGATCGGCTACCTCCATCTCAAGCAGGTCGACCCGCGGATCCTCGCCGAAGTCGTCGCGAACCAGGTGCCGTTCGGACCTGCAGTCGGACGTGGAGTGATGTGTGAGCCACCGGCCGGAGTGCCCGCGCTGGAGCCCGTACTGACCGCGGCTCAGCGGCTCGGCGTCGAGCTCTTCGCCATCGTGGAACAGGACATGTACCCCTGCGCGCCGGACAAGCCGTTCCCGATCGCCGAACGTACGCGCGGATTCCTGCGCTCTTGCGGCGTCTGAGGCATCCACGGCGACTGAGATATCCGCATCACGTCTGTCACTGTTGTCGCCTCCTCATCACGGATGTCTCCATTACGCGGGCTTTCCGTCACAGGCGTTCAACAGGCTGCGCCTGCCACCACTCCTCGTCGTTCACCGGGCACAGGCTCAGTGATCGCCAGCGGTCACGCGGCAGCTCCCCCGACGGCATCCCGCCCGCCGCTGCCGTGCCCGCAGGGAGGTGCCACAAGATGACGGACAGAAAGCTCTGGTCTTACAAGGACATCGCCGCGCACATCAAGGTCCAGCCGGACACGGTCCGCTCGTACCGCAAGCACGGTCTCCTTCCGCCGCCCGACCATGTGGAGGCCGGGAAGCCCTATTGGTACGCGGACACCATCCGTATCTGGGTGGCCAACCGTCCCGGCAACAGAGGCCGCCGTGAATGAGCCCATGGGCCCCGCACTCCGCGGTGCGGGGCCATCCCTGCCCCCTGCGGACCCCGGTCAGACCCCGGCCCTGTCCCGTTCGGCCGCGGAACCGGGACCCTGACCGGGCTCCCCGCCGGACTCGGCGTCCGACTCCTTGTCCGTGCCCGACCCCGAGCCGGACAGCGGCCTGGGCGGGGCCGTCTCCCCCTCGCTCAGCCCGAACCGCTCGTGGAAGCGACGCAGCGGCCGCGGTGCCCACCAGGTCGAGGCACCCATCAGCTTCATCACCGACGGAACCAGCAGGCTGCGCACCACCATGGCGTCCATCAGGACGGCCAGCGCGATCCCGAGGCCCAGCATCTTGGTGTTGGTCACCCGTGAGGTGCCTATGCCGACCATGACCACCGCGAGGATCACGGCAGCCGCGGTGATCAGCCCTCCCGTGCGCTGCAGCCCGAACCGTACGGCGTGCTCGTGGTCTCCGGAGCGGTCGTACTCCTCCTTGATGCGGGAGAGCAGGAAGACGCCGTAGTCCATCGACAGGCCGAAGGCGATGCAGAACATCAGTACGGGCAGGGTGGTCTCTATGTCGCCGGTGGAGGTGAAGGAGAGCAGTCCGGAGAGATTGCCGTCCTGGAAGACCCAGACGACCGCACCGAACATCGCCGTCAGACTCAGAGCGTTGAGCACCACCGCCTGGAGGGGGATCAGCACACTGCCGCTCAGCAGGAAGACCAGCAGCAGCGTCACCACGACGATGATCCCCAGCGCCAGCGGCAGCCGGTCCGCAATGGCGCTCTTGGAGTCCTCGAGCACGGCGGCCCTGCCGGTCACCGAGGTCTTGAACGGAGCGGGCACATCGCGCAGTTCATGGACGAGTCGCTGAGCCCCCTCCCCCACGGCCTCGCCCTTGGGCAGCACCGTGAAGTACCCGGAGGTGTCCGAGACGAGAGGACCGTCGACGCGCAGCACTCCTGGGAGGGCGGAGATGCGCTCGCGGTACTCGGCGTACTGGGCGGGCGTCGGCCCGGCAGCCCCGGAGGCCTCGGAAGGCTCGGTGATCACTTCGAGTCCGCCGGTGGGACTGCCGGGGAAGCCCTCCCGTATCTCCTGCTGGACCACGTGGGACTCGGCGGTGGACGGCAGCTGACGGTCGTCGGGGGTGCCGAACTTGACACCAAGGAAGGGCAGTCCGAGCAGTACCAGCCCGGCGACGGTGCCGATGGCGAAGAGCGGGGCGCGGCGCATCACCAGTGCGGCGACGCGGGCCCAGCCGGCCCCCGATTCCGCCTTCACCGCCGCCTTGTCACCGCCGGCCGCCTGACGTCCCCGTCCGCGCCGCAGCAGCCGACGCAGATCGAACGCGTTGACCCGATGGCCCAGCAGCATCAGTGCCGCCGGCAGCAGGATGAGCGCGGCCGCGGCGGCCAGCAGCACCACGGCGATGCCCGCGTAGGCGAACGAGCGCAGGAAGTACTGTGGGAAGACCAGCATCGCGGCGAGCGACACGGCCACCGTCAGGGCCGAGAAGAGGACGGTGCGGCCGGCCGTGCGCAGCGTCGCACCGACGGCATCGCGTACACCGGTCCCCTCCGTGAGCTCCTCGCGGAACCTGCGCACGATGAACAGGGCGTAGTCGATGGCGAGTCCGAGCCCCAGCGCGGTGGTGAGGTTCGGTGCGAAGACCGAGACATCGGCGAACTCGGTGATGCCGCGCAGCACGGCATTCGTCCCCAGGATGGCGACGATGCCGACGCCCAGCGGAAGCAGGGCGGCGACCGCGCTGCCGAAGACCATGACCAGCAGCACCAGCGTCACGGGCAGGGCGATCAGCTCCGCCCTCAGCAGGTCTTCCTGGATGATTGTCTGCATTTCGTGCTGTACGGCGACCGGGCCGCCCAGAGAGACCTCGAGCGGTCCATGGGCACCCCGGTAGTCGGGCGCCATCCGCTCCAGCGTCCGGGCGGCGGTCTTCTCGTCACCCTCGATACGGGCCGCGATCAGCGCCTGCTGCCCGTCCTGTGCGCGCAGGGTGGGCGCTTTGGTCTGCCAGTACGACCCGACGCCCGTCACGCCCTTCTCGGCGGAGAGGCGCTTGACCAGACGGCCGGCCTCGGCGGCGACCGCCGGGTCGTCCACACCCGCCCGGCCGCTGTCCACCAGGAGCAGCAGGTTCGGCTGGGAGGCAGGGAACTCCCGCTCCAGCGCCTCCGTGGCATAGGACGACTCGGCCGCCGGATCCTCCCAGCCGCCACTGCCCATCCGGTCGGCCACCCCGCTTCCGGCGAACACGGCGAGCGCGGTGAGGACCAGGGCGGTCAGCAGCGCAAGACGCGGCCGCGCGGTGACGAAACGGGTCCACCCCCCCAGTCGGGAGGGGGTGTTGACTTCGGACATGGTGCGGCGTCCCCTTCACCGTGGTCCATGCGCCGACTTCCGGCAGGCAGCATGGGCCGACCATTGCCATAGACTGGCAAACACGAGCCATCACTCGCATTGACCCAGAATGCGAGCGACCACTCGTGTTTGTCAACCGCGCCAGGAAGCTGGGGAATTCACGTGCCGGAGCCCACGAAGCCGGAGCCCACGAAGCCGGAGCCCACCGCGAACCGCCGCAGCACCAAGCGCGCCGAGCCCGTCGAGGGCGCCGCCGCCCCCGCCAGGCCGCGCCGCCGTCAGGCCCGCGGCGAGCGCCGCATCGCACAGCTCCTCGCCGCCGCCGCCAACGTCTTCTGCACGTCCGGCTACACCTCGGCCAGCACCAACGCCATCGCCCGCGAGGCCGGGGTCTCCCCCGGCACGCTCTACCAGTTCTTCCCGAACAAGGAGGCCATCGCCGTCGAGCTCGGCGGCCGCCTGCTCGACCAGTGGCGCGAGTCCCACGGCGCGGCCCTGGCCGCCGCCGGCCTCGAGCTCCCGCTCGAACAGCTGCTGGACGCCGTACTCGACCCGCTGATCGCCTTCAACGAGGAGAACCCGGCCTTCGCCGTCCTGATGCACGGCCCCGACATCCCGGGCCAGATCACCGAGGAGTTCACGACCGTCCACCTGGGAATGCTCGAGCGGATCGAGACGCTCCTCGCGGGCTACCTGCCCGACGCGCCGCCCGACGAGATCACCCGGGTGTCGACCATGATCTTCACGATCTTCAAGGCCGGCCTCGACGTGATCCTCGCCCATGAGGGCGCCGAGCGGGAGGCGTACATCCGGGAGCTGAAGCAGGTCATGTTCCGCTACCTGGACCCGGTCCTCTGCGACGTTCTGGCTCCCTCCTCGCACCCCTCCGCGCGCACGGCCCCGCATCCCTTCTCCCATTGATACCCCCTAGGGGTATAAGGCCGCGGCGCTCCCACGGCTCACTGATGCACCATGACTTCGTACGTCCTGCAGAAGCCGAGGAGAGCGCGATGACCGCCGAGACGAAGATCGAGACCGAGACCGTGGATGCGACCGGCTCCTGCTGCTCGTCCAACGGCTCCTGCCACGACAGCGCCGCCGACGTGCAGACCGGCGGCATCACCACCGTCTATCAGGTGACCGGCATGACCTGCGGCCACTGCGAAGGCGCCGTCGGCAGCGAGATCTCCGAAATCTCCGGCGTCACCTCGGTCGAGGCCGTGGCCGCGACCGGTCTGGTGACCGTGGTCTCCGACGCCCCCCTCGACGAGGCCGAAGTGCGCGCCGCCGTCGACGAGGCCGGGTACGAGCTGGTCTCCCCCGTCTGAACACCGCGGGCTCCGGGAACCCGGGCCGTGCCGTGCACGACCGCTCCGATACCGGTTCCGTACGGCCCGGCCCCCTCGTCGCCGTCCGGCGCCTGCAGGCCGATGGCCGCAGCGTCGCCATGATCGGTGATGATGTGAACGACGCGGTCGCACCGGCCGCCGCGGACCTGGTCCGGCCATGGGTACGGGGCACGGATGCGGCCACCGAAGCGGGTGATCCGACGCTCGTGCGAGGTGATCCGAGGGTCGCCGCCGACGCGATCCGTCTCGCACAGCGGACTCCGGCCACGATCAAGGGCAATCTTTTCTGGGCGTTCGGCTACAACGTCGCCGCACTGCCTCTGGCGGCATCATGCCTGCTCAACCCCATGATCACCGGATTGACCAGAGCCTTTTCGTCCGCATTTGTGGTGTCGAACGGCCTGCACGTCCGCTCCTTTTTGTGACTACAGATAGGTCACAAGACCTTCACAAGGAGACCTAGATCACAGATATTTAGGGGTAACCATTAAGGCTCCTCGCGAGTCTAAGTGGGCGATGCCAGAACGTCTTGGGGGACGTTCATGGGATGTCTTGGGGGACGTCCCAGGCAAGCGTTGGCCGGGGCACGTGCCCGGGGAGCTTTGAGCGGCCCTCCCGTACGTACGTACCCCGGCAGACCGCGTGAGGAGCTTCTGCAGCCCAGCAGACGCCCGGCCGGATCCCGTGGGGGGAATCCGCTCCGGGGAAATGGGAAGCGCCCCGCCCGCCGACCCGTGGGGGGATCGGCAGCGGGGCGCTTTCCGCTGTGGAGGCTCCTCGGACGCGATGTCCGCGAACAGCGAGCCCCGGCCGGGAACCGGCCGAGGCAGCGAGTTCGGTACGCCGTATCGGCGAGCCGGGACGGACGAGGTCAGCGGGCCTCGACCGGGACGAAGTCGCGCAGGACCTCGCCGGTGTAGATCTGGCGCGGGCGGCCGATACGGGACCCCGGCTCCTTGATCATCTCGTGCCACTGGGCGATCCAGCCCGGGAGGCGGCCGAGAGCGAACAGCACGGTGAACATCTCGGTCGGGAAGCCCATGGCGCGGTAGATGAGACCCGTGTAGAAGTCCACGTTCGGGTAGAGGTTGCGCGAGACGAAGTAGTCGTCGGAGAGCGCGTGCTCCTCCAGCTTGAGCGCGATGTCGAGCAGCTCGTCGGACTTGCCGAGCGCCGAGAGGACATCGTGCGCCGCCGCCTTGATGATCTTCGCCCGCGGGTCGAAGCTCTTGTAGACGCGGTGGCCGAAGCCCATCAGACGGACGCCGTCCTCCTTGTTCTTCACCTTGCGGATGAAGGAGTCCACGTCGCCGCCGTTGGCCTGGATGCCCTCGAGCATCTCCAGCACCGACTGGTTGGCGCCACCGTGCAGCGGGCCCCACAGGGCGCTGATGCCGGCCGAGATCGAGGCGAACATGTTCGCCTGGGAGGAGCCGACCAGACGCACGGTGGAGGTCGAGCAGTTCTGCTCGTGGTCCGCGTGCAGGATCAGCAGCTTGTCGAGCGCCGAGACCACCACCGGGTCCAGCTCGTACTCCTGCGCCGGGACCGAGAAGGTCATCCGCAGGAAGTTCTCGACGTACCCGAGGTCGTTGCGCGGGTAGACGAAGGGGTGGCCGATCGACTTCTTGTACGCGTACGCCGCGATCGTCGGAAGCTTGGCGAGCAGCCGGACCGTGGAGAGGTGGCGCTGCTTCTCGTCGAACGGGTTGTGGCTGTCCTGGTAGAAGGTCGACAGCGCGCTGACCACCGAGGACAGCATGGCCATCGGGTGCGCGTCGCGCGGGAAGCCGCCGAAGAACCGCTTGACGTCCTCGTGCAGCAGGGTGTGCTGGGTGATCTCACCCTTGAAGGCCGCAAGCTCGTCGACCGTCGGAAGCTCGCCGTTGATCAGCAGATACGCCACCTCGAGGAAGGTGGAATGCTCGGCCAGCTGCTCGATCGGGTAGCCGCGGTAGCGCAGAATGCCCTGCTCGCCGTCGAGGTAGGTGATCGCGGATTTATAGGCGGCGGTGTTGCCGTAACCACTGTCCAGGGTCACCAGACCGGTCTGGGCTCGGAGCTTCCCGATGTCGAAGCCCTTGTCACCGACGGTGCTGTCGACCACCGGGTAGGTGTATTCACCGTCCGCGTACCGCAGTACTACAGAGTTGTCGCTCACGTCATCCCTCACCGACGTAGTGCCTCTACTTCGAGGTGCCCTGACTGTCTCTACCATCCCCCATTTGGCTCAGGAGAGTGCACTCGGGGTCGACCATTGGGCCTATTGGCGGCACTCAGTGCCGCCAACCTGCTCATCTTGCCCCCTTCGCCCAGGTTCTGGAAGCCGGGGTCCGGTTTCCCACCCGGCCGATGGAAACCCGCCACTCAGAGCAACCGCCAAGGGTCACTGCCGTGATCATCCACGGCCCGGTGAGAGGCGGTTCCTCCATGGTCCCGCGGCCGGGGGAATCCGGCTGCCGGAGGACATGACGGCGTCACCCGCCGAGCCGGTGATCAAGGGCGGTAAAGCGTCTGCCTGCGGAAACGGTGCGCACCGCCTGGCCTATCGCCTTGCGGGAGCCCACCAGCACGACCAGTTTCTTCGCCCGTGTCACGGCCGTGTAGAGGAGGTTGCGCTGGAGCATCATCCAGGCCCCGGTGGTGACAGGGATCACCACGGCCGGATACTCGCTGCCCTGGGAACGGTGGATCGTCACGGCGTACGCATGGGCCAGCTCGTCCAGCTCGTCGAAGTCGTACGGCACCTCCTCGTCCTCGTCGGTGAGCACCGTCAGCCGCTGGTCGTCCGGCTGGAGCGAGGTGACGACGCCGACCGTGCCGTTGAAGACGCCGTTGCGCCCCTTGTCATAGTTGTTGCGGATCTGGGTGACCTTGTCGCCTACGCGAAAGACACGGCCGCCGACCCGCTTCTCGGGCAGGTCGGGTCGCGCAGGCGTGATCGCCTGCTGGAGCAGCCCGTTGAGCGTGCCGGCGCCGGCCGGGCCGCGGTGCATGGGGGCGAGCACCTGCACATCGCGCCGCGGGTCCAGCCCGAATTTCGCCGGAATACGACGGGCCGCGACGTCCACCGTGAGCACTCCCGCGTCCTCGGTCTCCTCCTCCACGAAGTGGAAGAAGTCGGCGAGGCCCGAAGTGATCGGCTGCAGGCCGGAGTTGATCCGGTGGGCATTGGTCACCACGCCGGACTGCTGGGCCTGGCGGAAGATACGGGTCAGCCGGACGCTGGGCACCGGCCCGCCGTCCGCGAGCAGATCCCGCAGCACCTCACCCGCGCCGACGCTCGGCAGCTGGTCCACATCCCCCACCAGCAGCAGGTGCGCGCCGGGTGCCACGGCTTTCACCAGTTTGTTCGCCAGCAGAAGGTCGAGCATGGACGCCTCGTCGACCACGACCAGGTCGGCTTCCAGCGGCCGGTCCCGGTCGAAGGCCGCGTCACCTCCCGGCTTCAGTTCCAGCAGCCGGTGCACCGTGGAGGCCTCGGCCCCGGTCAGCTCGGCCAGCCGCTTGGCCGCACGGCCGGTCGGGGCCGCGAGCACCACCTTGGCCTTCTTGGCGTGCGCCAGCTCCACGATCGAGCGGACCGTGAACGACTTGCCGCAGCCCGGCCCTCCGGTGAGCACGGCGACCTTGGTGGTGAGCGCAAGGCGGACCGCCGCCTCCTGCTCGGGCGCGAGCTTCGCGCCCGTACGCTCGGCCAGCCAGGCCAAGGCCTTGTCCCAGGCGACGTCATGGAAGGCCGGCATCCGGTCCTCGTCCGCCCGCAGCAGCCTGCGCAGCTGGCCGGCGAGCGAGATCTCCGCACGGTGGAACGGCACCAGATAGACGGCCGTGACCGGCTCCCCACCGTCCGGGCCCGGAACACTCTCCCGTACGACGCCCTCCTCCTCGCCCGCGAGCTCGGCAAGGCACTCGATGACAAGGCCGGTGTCCACCTGGAGCAGCTTCACCGCATCCGCGATCAGCTGCTCCTCGGGCAGGAAGCAGTGCCCCTGGTCGGTGGACTGCGACAAGGCGTACTGCAGGCCCGCCTTGACCCGCTCGGGGCTGTCGTGCGGTATGCCGACCGCCTGGGCGATCTTGTCGGCGGTCAGGAATCCGATGCCCCACACATCGGCGGCCAGGCGGTACGGCTGGTTCTTGACCACCGAGATGGAGGCGTCCTCGTACTTCTTGTAGATGCGCACCGCGATGGAGGTGGAGACACCGACGCCCTGGAGGAAGATCATGACCTCCTTGATGGCCTTCTGCTCCTCCCACGCGGCGCCGATCATCCTGGTCCGCTTGGGGCCGAGACCGGGCACCTCGACGAGCTTCTTCGGCTGCTGCTCGATGATGTCGAGGGTGTCGATGCCGAAGTGATCCACGATCCGCTCGGCGATCTTCGGGCCGATACCCTTGATCAGTCCGGAGCCGAGATAGCGGCGGATGCCCTGGATGGTGGCGGGCAGCACCGTCGTGTAGTTCTCCACCGTGAACTGCTTGCCGTACTGCGGGTGGGAGCCCCAACGGCCCTCCATGCGCAGCGACTCGCCCACCTGGGCACCGAGCAGCGCGCCGACCACGGTCAGCAGATCGCTGCCGCGACCGGTGTCGACGCGCGCGACCGTGTACCCGTTCTCCTCGTTGGCGTACGTGATCCGCTCGAGAACGCCTTCGAGGACCGCCAGATTGGACATGACCCGACGCTACCGCCGGGGTCCGACAGCGCGGAGCACCTGTGGACAACCGCACAACCGGGCAACCGCGCCGGGGCACCTCGTCGGTGGACCGGGGGACGCCTCGTCCGAGGACAAGGCCCGCGTGCAATGGGGGCCCGGTCGATGACCGGGCCCCACGCATCCCCCACCCTCAAGGCCCTTTCAGATCCCCCCAGATCTCCCCCAGGGCCTTGATGACACATACGACTCCCGTCACCCGGAAAGGGTTGCACGACTTCGGGAAGTAATTTTTTTCATCGGCCGGGGCCCGTTGAGCACGCCGGAGGGCAACGGCGTGGTCCGGTCGGCCAGTTGGAGCGCATGGATGCAGCCCGTCGCTCCGGCCCCGCGAGAGAGCCGCCTGGCCGACGGCGTCCCGGCGCCCGAGTTCCAGCGATTTGGGGGTAGAAGGCGCTTTCCGCCCGGTAGGAGGCTAGCCTGCCGACAGCGACCCGGAGCACTGGCCGGTTTTCATCTCCCGCGGAGGAAAGCGATGACAGTCACCCTGGCGGATGTGGCCGCCCGCGCCCGGGTGTCCCCGGCCACCGTCTCCCGCGTGCTGAACGGCAACTACCCGGTCGCCGCATCGACCCGCGAGCGGGTCCTGCAGGCGGTGGACGAGCTCGACTACGTACTGAACGGCCCGGCGAGCTCGCTGGCCGCGGCCACCTCCGACCTGGTCGGCATCCTCGTCAACGACATCGCCGACCCCTTTTTCGGGATCGTGGCCGGGGCCGCGCAGACCGAGATCGGCAGGTACGAGGGGACCGGGCGGGCTCGCGGCGAGAAGCTGGCCGTCGTCTGCAACACCGGGGGCTCGCCGAGGCGCGAACTGAACTACCTCACGCTGCTGCAGCGCCAGCGCGCCGCGGCCGTGGTACTGACCGGCGGCGCGGTCGAGGACCCGGACCACATCGCGACGATGAGCGCGAAACTGTCGAAGCTCGCGGCCGCGGGCACGCGGGTGGTGCTGTGCGGGCGGCCGCCGCTGCCGGCCGGCGACGCGATCGTCGCCACGATCGCCTTCGACAACCGGGGCGGCGGACGGCGGCTGACCGAGCACCTGATCGCGCTCGGCCACCGCAGGATCGGATACATCGCCGGCCCCGCGGAGCGCACCACGACCCGGCACCGGCTGGAGGGCCACCGGGCTGCGATGGCCGCGGCGGGCCCGGGCGGCGACGCCGGCCAGGAACGGCTGACGGTGCACGGCCCCTACGACCGCCGCTCCGGCTACGAGGCCACCCTGGAACTGCTGCGCCGGGACCCGGGACTGACGGCGATCGCCGCCGCCAACGACACGGTCGCGCTCGGCGCGTGCGCGGCGCTGCGCGACCAGGGCCTGCGCATCCCCGCCGACGTCTCGGTGGCCGGCTTCGACGATCTGCCCTTCTCACTCGACGCGGTCCCGTCCCTGACGACGGTCCGCCTCCCCCTGTTCGAAGCGGGCGCCCGGGCCGGGCGCCTGGCGATGGGCAACGAGGCACCGCCGCCGGGGGGCTTCGCGACGATCCCCGCGGAACTGATGTCCCGCGAATCGACGGCCCCACCGCGGGTTCACTGACCCCCACGGGCATGTCCCCCGGGCGGCCCCGGCCGGTGTACGCGGCGTGCCCGCCACTCGGCCTCGCGCTGCTCGCGCCCCGGCCGGGGCGCAAAGCCCCGGGGTGCGGCCTTTCCCGGGCTCGGTCCGATCGAGGTCCGTGGGCGTCGGGCCGCTGCCCTTGCCCTTGCCCTTGCCCCACGGCATCGAGCGCCATAGCGTTGACTCAGTCAGAGGAACCGCTCGGAGCCCATCATGCCCATCCATGAGATCCGCGCCTTCAACCGCTTCTACACCAACCTCATCGGCGCGCTCGACTACGGCAAGCACCTCTACACCCCGTACACCCTCACCGAGTCCCGGGTCCTGTACGAACTCGCCCACAGCCCCCGTACCGACGCCGCCGATCTGCGGACCGAGTTGTCGCTCGACGCCGGGTACCTCAGCCGGCTGCTCGCCAAGTTCGAACGGGAGGGGCTGGTGGAGCGGGCGCCGTCGCAAGTGGACCCGCGACGGCAGCGGATCACACTCACCGCACAGGGACGGGAGGCCGCGGCGCTGCTGGACGAGCGGTCGCGGCAGGCGGTCGGCACCCTGCTGGACGGGGTGCCGGACGGCGAGCGGGAGCGGCTCACCGCGGCGCTGCGTACGGTCCGTGAGGTTCTCACCGAGTACCGGCCGGCGGCGCGCCGCGAAGAGCCTGTGCTGCGTGAGCCCGCAGCCGGGGACCTGGGGTGGATCGTGCAGCGGCACGGCGCGTTGTACGCCGCCGAATACGGGTGGAACGCCGACTTCGAGGGCCTCGTCGCCCGGATCGTTGCGGACTTCGCCCAGGACCACGACCCGCATCTTGAGCGGGCCTGGATCGCCGAGCTGGACGGGCGGGCGGTGGGCTCGGTCATATGCGTACGTGACGACGCACCCGCCACCGCGCGGCTGCGGCTGCTGCTCGTCGAGCCGGAGGCACGCGGGCACGGCCTCGGCGACCGGCTGGTGCGCACCGCCGTGGATTTCGCGCGCGATGCGGGGTACCGGGACATGGTGCTGTGGACCAATGACGTACTGGCCGGGGCCCGCCGCATCTACGAGCGGGCCGGGTTCACGCTCGTCGCCGAGAAGCCGCACCGCTCCTACGGAGTGGATCTGGTCGGCCAGGACTGGCGGCTTCCCCTCCAGGAAGGAACGGTCACGTGAGGTTGGCGTTCTCGACGCTGGGTGTACCCGCCATGCCCGTCGCAGAGGTGGCCGCGCTCGCGGCGGACACCGGATACGAGGGCGTGGAGCTGCGAGCACATCCGGAGGAGCCCCTACACCCGCTCCTCGGCATGCGTGAACGAGCCGCGGTGGCGATGGAGTTCGAGCGCGCGGGAATCGAGATCCTCTCGGTCGCCGGGTGCACGCGGGCCGCGGCGGCGGGCGACGACGGCCCGGTGGAGGCGGAGCTCGACGAACTGCTGCGGCTGGCACGCGACGTGGGGGCGTCCTACGTCCGTGTCTTTCCCGGCGGCGGGAACCAGGATCCGGCCGACGCCGATGCGATCGCGGCCCGCCGGCTCGGGGTGGCCGCGGAGACCGCGGCGGAATTCGGCGTACAGCTGCTGGTGGAGACACACGACTCGCACCGCACCGGCGCGGATGTCTCGCGCATCCTCGGCACGGTCGGCCACAAGCATCTGGGTGGACTGTGGGACGTGCTGCACACCTGGCTCGGCGACGAGGAACCCGCGGTGACGCGGGCGGCGCTGGGCCCGTACCTGGGATACGTACAGGTCAAGGACGTGGCGTCACACGAGGACCTCACGCCGTTGCCGCTCGGGGAGGGGGCGCTGCCTCTCGCCCCGTGTCTCGGGCTCCTGGACGAGGACAGCTGGGTCTGCTGGGAGTACGAGAAGCGCTGGCACCCGGAGGCGGCCGAGCTGCCGGGCCTGCTGGTGGCGGGCCGGGAGCATCTGCTCGGGCTCGTCTGACGGGCCCCGCTAGCGCCACGGGACCGTGAGCCAGGGGCTCTCCGGGTCCGTGGTCAGGATCCTGTGGATGTCGACCATCTCCGTGTACCAGATCCCGAACTCCTCCTCGTCGAAGTGGAGACACCGGCCGAGCGCGTAGCCTGCGCCGAAGTCCTCCCACGAGCGGTAGGTGACCTGGCTGACCTCGCCTGCACGGACCACGGCACGTTCGGCCTCGGCCACCTCGCAGAACCGGGCGGCCACGCCCCAGCGGGCCATGTTGACCGCGCGGCCGTAGTCCCAGGCCAGCACCGAGCGGACCTGGCGCCCCTCGGCGAGGATCCCGTCCGCGCGGAACCGGGCCTCGTAGCGGGTGATGCGCCCGATGAGCTGCTGCACCCCGTTGATACCGGCGTCGGGTACGGTCCCCGGTTCGGCGTTGCGGCGCATGACGTGCGCCGCGGTCTCACGCCAGTGGGCCGGATCGACCGTCCCTCCGTACTCGCGCGCCATCGCCTGGCGGACGGACAGCACGAACTCCCAGACACGGCTCACGCACCGGCCGCCCAGCATGGCCTCCTGGATCCGCTTCCAGTCCTCGACGTTTTCGATACCCCATGACTCGGCCACCATGTGCCGCATTCGCACAAAGCCGCGTCCGTGATGAGCGAGCTCGTTCCACAGATCACCTCTGAAGACGGCGAGTTGCGCGCCGCAGGCGAGTCCCCGGGCAACAGGTCCCTGGAGCGGCCCTCCCACCCGCAGCGTACGCAGCGCCCCGGCCTGGGAGGACGAGATGCGCTGCGCGTGCTGTCTCCACAGATGCAGGGTCTGCGGGGTTGCCGGGAAGTACGCCTCGCACGGCGTGCCGGGGTTGACCGCCAGCCAGCGGCTGTCGTTGCCCCACTCCTCGACGACACGTTCGAACGTGACGCAGCGGAAGACGGGATCGGGCTGTGGCACCGGCAGCACACCCTGCGTGAAGTAGGCGAAGCACCAGGTGCCGGTCACGGGGCTCCAGTAGGGAGCATGCTCGGACTTGCCCGCGTCCGCCACGTCGCGCGGAAGGGCGTGGTAGAGGTAGGTGCCCGCGAGCACGTCGAAGTACGCGGCCCAGTCCCCCCGCATCCTGGCGTCGTACAGCCGCTGTTCGACTTCGGTCGGCGCGTGCCAGACGTGCTCCATGGGCGGCGTGGACACGATGACTCCCCCGTTGGTCAGCCGGAGGACCAACCCTAGAACGTCAGGTCCGGGCCACTGCCGCCGCCTCCCGCGGCCGTACTGTCCCCGCCGTGCGGCCGCCCCGGCAATGACGCCGGTACCACCCGGCACCAGCAGTGCCGCCGCGCACCGACGCCGCCGGACCGACACCACGCCCCCGAGGGGTACCCCCGCCGTCCCAGTGACGTTTCTGCGCGCCAGGGCCCCATTTCGGTGCCACACCCTTGACCTGGCAGTTACTTTCCGGATATCCGTGTGACTTTGGAAGTTTCCTTCAATTCCCTTGTCGAGCAAGGCCGGAAGGAGCACCAGTGCACGACCGGAACCTCTCCAGACGCACCCTCCTCGGCGCGACCGCCGTCGCCGCAGGCGCGGTCGCCGCGGCATCGCCCGCAGCCGCCCTCTCCGCCCGCCCCGCCCAGCGCGAACGGCTCCTGCGGCTCATCTCCCGGATGAGCCCGGAGGAGAAGGTCGGCCAGCTCTTCGTGATGCGGGTGTACGGGCACTCCGCCACCGACCCGGACCAGGCGGACGCCGATCTGAACCTCAAGGAGATGGGCGTCCGCACCGCGGCCGAACTCGTCTCTGAGTACCACGTCGGCGGCATCATCTACTTCGCCTGGGCGCACAACACCCGTGACCCGCACCAGATCGCCGATCTGTCCAACGGCATCCAGCGGGCCGGGCTCACCCAGCCCACCCCCGTACCGCTGCTGATCTCCACCGATCAGGAGCACGGCATCGTCGCCCGCGTCGGCAGACCCGCCACCCTGGTACCCGGCGCGATGGCGCTGGGCGCGGGCGCGTCCCGTTCCGCGGCCCGGATGGCGGCGCAGCTCGCCGGCGCCGAGCTGGCCGCGATGGGCATCGTGCAGAACTACGCCCCGGTCGCCGACGTCAACGTGAACCCGGCCAACCCGGTCATCGGCGTACGGTCCTTCGGCGCCGACCCGAACGCCGTCGCCCGGATGGTCGCCGCCCAGGTCAAGGGGTATCAGTGCGCCGGTATCGCGGCGACCTCCAAGCATTTCCCCGGGCATGGCGACACCACCGTCGACAGCCACACCGGCATCCCGGTGATCACCCACACCCGGGCACAGTGGGAGGAGATCGACGCGCCGCCGTTCCGGGCCGCGATCGCCGCCGGAGTCGACTCGATCATGACGGCGCACATCCAGTTCCCGGCGCTGGATCCGAGCAACGACCCGGCCACGCTCTCCCGCCCGATCCTCACCGGGATTCTGCGCGAGGAGTTGGGCTACGACGGGGTGGTCGTCACCGACGCTCTCAACATGCAGGGCGTACGGGACAAGTACGGCGACCACCGGGTGCCGGTTCTGGCCCTGCTGGCAGGCGTGGACCAACTGCTCAACCCGCCCGACCTGCCCGTCGCCTGGAACGGGGTGCTCGACGCGGTCAAGAGCGGTGAGCTGAGCACGGCGCGCATCGACGAATCGATCCTGCGCATCCTGATCCTCAAGGAGAAACTCGGGCTGTTCCGCGACCCGTTCGTCTCGCACCGGGGAGTGGAGCGCACGGTCGGCGCCCGCGCCCATCTCGCCGCCGCGGACCGGATCGCCGAGGGGACGACGACGCTGCTGACCAACCCCGACGGGCTGCTGCCGCTCAGCCGCCGCAGCCGGACCGACCTCCTGGTCGTCGGCGCCGACCCGGCCTCGCCCACCGGTACGACCGGCCCGCCGACCACAGTCCTTGCGACCGCGTTCGCCGAACTGGGCTTCACCGCGTCCGCGCTGTCCACCGGCACCGCGCCGACCGGCGCGAAGATCGAGGAGGCGGTAGCCGCGGCGAGGGGCAAGGACGTGGTGGTCGTCGGCACGTACAACGTCTCGGCGGCCGGCTCCCAGCGCACGCTGGTGGACCGGCTGGTCGCGACCGGGGTGCCGGTGGTCGCGCTCGCGATCCGCAATCCGTACGACATCGCCTGGCTCGGCGGCGTCGGCGCGGCCCTGGCGAGCTACTCCTGGACCGATGTCGAACTGCGCGCCGCGGCCCGGGTGATCTCGGGCGCCGCGGCTCCCCGGGGCCGGCTGCCGGTGCCGGTACAGCGCGCGGACGACCCGTCGCAGGTGCTGTACCCGATCGGGCACGGGCTGTCGTACTAGGGGGTCTTGGCGCCGGGATCCCGACACATGCGCGAGGGGCCGGACCCGCCGGATGCGAACCGGCGGGACCAGCCCCCGCTGCGCGGACTGCCGATGGTGTTACGGGCGCAGCATCGGCTCGCGCTCGAGGTCCCGCTTGTCGAGCTTCGCGTCGGACCTGGCCAGCGGCTTCGCCTTCGCCGGGTCGTCCTGCACGGCGGCCGGGGCCACGCCCGCCCACTTCAGGATCGTGGCGGTCGCCTTGGCCTTCTCGTCGGCCGCCAGTCCGTTGACGTTCGCGCCGTGGTTGCCGCCGGGCGCGGTGTAGACGTAGGCGTCGCGGACGCCCTTGCCGAGGCGGAAGCGCTCGGCGCCCCACGGGTCGTTCTGCCCGTAGACGAACATCATCCGGTCGGCGTTGTGGCGCACCCAGTTGTCGACGTCCTTCATCACCCACGGCTTGAAGCGCATGGGGATGTCACGCGGCACGAAGTTCCGCGGCGGCTGGTACCCGTAGCGGCTCAGCCCCTTGAGGTGCGGCTGCTCGATGTCGGGTGATCCCAGTTCGGTACCCGCCTGGTAGTAGTACGGCGTGTACGTCCCCAGACCCTGGTCCGTGTAGAAGGAGAAGCCGGAGATCGCGTCGATGCTGTCCCAGATCTCCTGGTCCGTCGCGGTCTTGGCGGCGGGGATCGCGTCGCAGTCGGCGACCAGGCTGTACTGCCAGAAGGCCCAGACGTAGTCGAGGACGACAGCCTCGTACGCCCTGTCGAGCGAGCCGACCGTCTTGAAGGTGTAGGCGCCGTCCGCCACGTACTTCTCGTACATGGCCTCCAGCGGCGCGCGGCGCACCAGGGCCTCGCGCTGCACCGCGTTCAGTTTGTCGCGGCACTCCTTGGTTCCCACGGTCTCGAAGAACCGGTCGTACGCCGAGTCCTCGTTGTTCACCACGTCGTTCGGCGCGACGTACGCGACGACGCCGTCCATGTCACGCGGGTAGAAGCGCTCGAAGTACGTGGCGGTCATACCGCCCTTGGAGCCTCCGGTGGAGAGCCACTTCTTGGCGTAGATCGTCTTCAGGGCCGTGAAGACCCGGTGCTGGTCGCTGGCGGCCTGCCAGATGTCCAGCTTGGACCAGTCCGCGGGGGCGGGCCGGGAAGGCGTGAAGAAACGGTACTCCAGGGAGACCTGGTTGCCGTCGATGATCGTCGTGGGCTCACTGCGCCGCGGCGTGGTGCTCACGTTGTAGCCGGAGGTGAAGAAGACGGTGGGGCGGCTGGTGTCCTTGTGCAGCAGGGTGATCCGCTGCTGGAACGTTCCCTTGCCCGGGTGCCGGTGGTCGACCGGCTGTGTGTAGTTGAGGACGAAGAATCGGTAACCCGGATACGGCTTCTCCTCTAGGAGGCTCATGCCCGGTACTGCCAGGATCCGGTCCTTGATGTCCGTGCCGGTCGTCGGCTCTGCGGCGGTAGCCGCACCTGCCGTGGCCCCGGCTGCGCTGACGGTGCCTATGAGCACCACGAGCGCGAGCAGCCATCTGAGCGCCTTGCGCATTCACCCTCCCCTAGATCAAGCGGTCCGCGGCGAACCTAGCGGGGTCAATGCACGTACCGCCAGACCCAGTTGGCTGCGGGGTATGTCCTGGGCAGGCTCAGCACCGGCTCAGCACAGGATCCAGCCGGTCGAGCGCGAGGTGCCGGAGACGGAACCCGTGGCCCGTACACAGCGGTTGAGCGCGTGCACGGTGACGGGCCCGGCCTGGCGGCGGAACCTCCCCCTGTCGACGGCCGGGCGGCCGCCGCGGGCCTGGAGGGAGATGGACATCTGCCGCCTGGCGCCGGGGTTCTTGGCGAACGTGACGGCGCAGGCGTACTGGCCGTTCTCGTAGACGCGCAGCTCGCCGGTGGCGAAGCGGACGGTCTTCACCAGCCTCCCCGCGCAGGGGGCGGCGGCGTCGGCCTGCTGGAGTCCGGGACCGGCCAGGGTGAACGCGGCGACCGCCGTCAGCATGGCGAGCAGGCGCGCGCACGCGCGGCCCGGTCGCACCTTCCCCGTGTTCCCCGCCCCACCGAACACGCCTGCTCCCCCGTTGCCACCGCGACGCTACTGCCACTTCCCGTACATGCGTACGACGCGCCCGGCGTGCGAATGGTTGCGACGGTGCGGGGCGGATCACATCGGCGCACACGCGCGCCCCCCACGGGGACGCACGGGCACACGGCAGACGGGGCGCTTCACCAGCGGGAACGGTCGCGGTCACACCACCACCGGGCCACGGCACGGGCCTGTGCCGTGGCAGCTGCCCGGCACCCGCCCCGTGCACGTCGCCTCTACCGCTGGGCCGAACGGCGGCGCACCACGAAGACGGCACCCGCACCCGCGGCCACCGCCGCGGCCGCCGCACCCGCGAACGGCAGAGTCGAGTCGGAACCGGTGGAGGCCAGGTTGCCGCCGGTCGTCGCCGCACCCGTACCGCCGGTCGACGAACCCGCACCACCGGTCGAGGACGAACCCGAACCGCCGGTCGACGAGGAGCCCGAGGCACCGGTGGACCCGGAACCACCGGTGGTGGAGCCGCCCGAACCACCCGTGGATCCGCCCGAGCCACCGGTGGACGCCCCGTCGTCCGTCACATCGAGCGTGATCTCGGCCTGGTCGTTCGCCTTGTCCGTGTCGAACGGCCGTGCCGCGTCGCCGAACGTGACCGAGCCCTTGGCACCCGGAACCCGCTTGTCGATCTTCAGCTTGAAGGTGTAGGTCGCACGCTCGTTCTCGTTCACCCAGAGCTGGCTGCTGGGAGCGCAGCTGTACGTCCCGGGCTCGGCCTTGTCGTTGCAGTACTCGTTGGACTTCACGACCGAGGTTCCGGCGGGAGGCGTGATCAGGACGCGCAGGCGCGGATCCTCCCACTTGCGCAGCACCCAGGCCGGACCGGCGTTGGTGAACTTCACCTGCAGGGTGACCGTGTCGCCGACGCGGCCCTTCAGCTGGGCTCCCGTCACCTGGAAATCGGCGGTGTTGACGGTGGTGACCGGCACGTCGACGGCAGACTTGGCGGCATCGCTCCCGCCGGGCCGCTCGACCAGCTTCACCGCCGGTGCGGTTCCCCGCACGGGCGTCGTGGCGGCGTCGTCCAGCGGCGGGTCGTAGCCCCAGACGGTCACGCGCAGATCGTCGTAGAGCGCACGGTCCAGGGCGTTGACCGTCAGGGGCTTCTCGGGCGCGTAGACGACACCGGGCTCCACCGCCTGGTCGAAGACGCAGACCGCGTTCCACTTGGGCATCATCTCGTCGTACGAAGGGACTTGGTGGGACTGGCAGTTGGAGGGAAGTTCGGCGTAGTCGAGTCCCTGGGTGACGCCGTAGACGACCCAGACCTTGTCCGCGGCCTGCGTGCCCTTGTTCGTGACCGTGACCGGCACCTCGAAGCTGCTGCCCGGCTTCACGCCGTCGATCGGAGCGATCTGCCCGAGGGCCGGCTCCGGGGCGGCCTCTTCGGCAACAGCGGTGGACGCGGCTCCCAGTGCAATCAGGGCCGCGGCGCTCAGGGCGCCGACGGCAGTGCGGGAGGTGCGACGGCCGGGCAGGGCGATGGGCATGTAGGAATCCCTCTGTGAGGCGCGGGGAAAACGGACGGAACCGTCCGGGAAAGCGCTTGCGGAACGGAGACATCTGCAGGTGCCGAAAGGTTGCACGGCTGCTGCGTTCTTCCCGGCGGCGCGAGCGCGCCGGGGGAAGAACGCCACGCTCGCCTAGCCCTGGGGCCGCCGCCTGCGCATCACGAGAACCACGCCGCCGCCCACGGCCACTGCGGTGGCCGCCGCACCCGCGATCGGCAGGGCCGGGCCGGAGCCGGTGGAGGCCAGGTTGCCGCCGGCCGCCGCCGCACCCGTACCGCCGGTCGACGAACCTGCACCACCGGCCGACGACGAACCCGAACCGCCCGTCGACGGGGAGCCCGAGCCACCGCCGGACCCGCCCGAGGTCTCGCCGTCGGAACCGCCGGAGGCTGAGCCCGAACCGCCGCCCGCCGTGGTGTCCGCGGAGTTCTCGAACACGATCTTCGCCGTGTCGTTCGCCGCGTTCTTGTCGAACGGCCACGGGGCTCCCATGAGCGACGCCTTGCCCTCTGCGCCCGCCACGAACGTGTCGATCTTCACGCGGAACGTGTAGGACCACTTGCCTTGCTCGTCGACCCAGGCGTCGTAGGGACCGCAGATGTGGTGCCGCGGCTCGTCGGACGTGCAGGATCCGGGCGCGGACACCACGGTCGTACCGGCCGGGAACCGCACGTCGACCCGCCCCGCGGAGATCTCCTGCCGTACCCATGCCGGGCCCCCGTTGGCGAACTTCACGTCGGCGGTGACCGTCTGCCCGACACGGGCGCGGACCTGGGGCGCCTCGACACCGAAGTCGGCCGTGTTCGCCACGTCCACCCGCATCGAGGTGGCATGGTCAGGGTCGTTCGCCTGGTCGGCGAGGGCTGCATCCTGCTGCTCGGTCAGGTTGAGCTCCGGCCCGTTGCCCGGCACATGAGGGCCTTCCCAGTCGGGGTTGAAGGGGTTCTCGACGGAGACCGTCACGCCGACCGATTCGTCAAGGGCGTTGTTCAGGGCGTCCACCGTCAGCGGCTCCGCGAGCGCGTACACCTTGCCGGGCTCCACCGCTTGGTCGAACCTGCAGTGCACCCCGCTCCACTCCGGCTGCTCGTCGAACGAAGGCACGTCGTAGTACAGGCAGTTGGAGTACTTCCGCGCCCCGCCCAGTCCCTGACTCATGGCGAAGGAGACCCAGACCCCGTCCGCCGCCCCGGTGCCCTTGTTCGTGAAGGTCACCGGCACGTCGAAGCTGGTGCCCGGCTTCACTCCCGTGGGCGCGGTCATCCGCCCGACGGCCAGATCCGGCCCGGCCTCTTCGGCGAGGGCCGGCGTGCCGCCCAGTCCGAGCAGGGCGAAGACGCTGACCGCGCCGACGGTCCTGCGAAGCACGCGGCGGCCGGAAGTGGTGGGGGGCATGTGGGTCCCTCGAGGTAAGGCGCCGGCGAACGGACGGCGAACTCCGGTGAAACCGGTTCCGCGCGTGAGACACGCGCCCTGCTCGGATGGTTGTACGGCAGTCGCCGCTCACGCCCCAGGCGTCACGCCCGCCACGCCGGCCCGTCACACCGCGGCCGGCTCGTCCTCCCCTATCCCGATGAACGTGCGCCACAGCAGGGCGTACCGGCCGCCCTGCTCCAGCAGCTCGTCATGGGTGCCGTCCTCCACCACCCGGCCGTGGTCCATCACCACGACCCGGTCGGCGCGGGCGGCCGTGGTCAGCCGGTGTGCGACGACCAGCGTGGTGCGCCGGCCGGTCAGCCGGTCGGTGGCCTGGTTGACCTGGGCCTCGGTGGAGAGATCCAGCGCCGCGGTCGCCTCGTCGAGCAGCAGGATGTCCGGATCGACGAGCTCGGCCCGGGCCAGGGCGATCAGCTGGCGCTGGCCCGCCGAGAGGTTGCGGCCGCGCTCGGAGACCTCGTGCAGGTAGCCGCCGTCGAGGGTGGCGATCATGTCGTGCGCGCCGACCGCGCGGGCCGCGGCCTCCACCTCGGCGTCGCTCGCGCCGGGCCGGCCGTAGGCGATGGCGTCGCGCACCGGTCCGGGGAAGAGGTACGCCTCCTGGGGAACGACGCCGAGCCGGTGCCGGTAGGCCGCGAGGTCCAGCTCGCGCAGGTCCGTGCCGTCGGCCGTGACCCGGCCGCTCGTCGGGTCGTAGAACCGGGCCACCAGCTTCACCAATGTCGACTTGCCCGCGCCGGTCTCGCCGACGAAGGCGACGGTCTGACCGGCCGGGATGTGCAGGTCGATACCGGTGAGCGCCTCTTCCTCCGCCCCGTAGGCGAAGGAGATGTCCTCGAAGGCGATCTCTCCGCGCAGTTTCCGCACCTCGCGCGGCTGCTTCGCGGCGGCGGTCGACGTGGGCTCCTGCAGGAGTTCCTGGACGCGTCCCAGCGAGACTGCCGCCTGCTGGTAGCCGTCGAAGACCTGAGAGAGCTGCTGCACGGGCGCGAAGAACAGATCGATGTAGAGGAGATAGGCGACCAGCGCGCCGGTGGTCAGCGTGCCCGCCTCGATACGGCCCGCGCCGACGATCAGCACGGCCGCCGCGGCCACCGACGCCAGCAGTTGGACGAAGGGGAAGTAGACGGAGATCAGCCACTGGCCGCGCACCCGGGCCCGGCGGTAGCTGTCGCTCCCCGCGGCGTAGTGGTCCACGCCGTCGCGCTCACGGCGGAACGCCTGCACGATCAGCAGCCCGGACACGGACTCCTGCAGGTCGGCGTTGACGGCGCTGATGCGCTCGCGGGCCAGCTCGTACGCCTTCACGCTCTGCTTGCGGAAGAAGTAGGTGCCCACGATCAGGACGGGCAGCGTCGCGAACACCACCAGCGCCAGCTGTACGTCGATGACGACGAGGGCGACCATGATGCCGAAGAAGGTGACGACCGAGACGAACGCGGTGACCAGGCCCGTCTGCAGGAATGTCGACAGGGCGTCCACGTCCGTCGTCATCCGGGTCATGATCCGGCCCGTGAGCTCGCGCTCGTAGTAGTCGAGCCCCAGCCGCTGGAGCTGCGCGAAGATCTTCAGGCGCAGGGAGTACAGGACCCGTTCACCGGTGCGGCCGGTCATCCGCATCGCGCCGATCTGTCCCGCCCACTGGACGACGACGGTGACCAGCGCGAGGGCGGACGCCGCCCACACCGCGCCGAGCGCCGCCTGCTCGACGCCGTCGTCGATGCCGTGCCGGATCAGTATGGGCAGCAGCAGCCCCATGCCCGCGTCGACCGCCACGAGCAGCAGGCTGACCAGCAGCGGCAGCCCGAAGCCGCGCAGCAGACGGCGCAGGCGTCCGCCTTCGCCGTGCGCGCCGTCGTGGTCGACGCGCAGGGCGCGGGCCTCGTCGATGTCGGGGGTGTCGGTGGCCGGAGGCAACGCCTCGACCTGGGCCAGCAGTTCGGGGGTGGCGCCGGGCGCCTCGGACTCGCGCGCGTCCTCGTCCCGTACCCACAACCGCGGGGAGATGCCGCGCTCGACGTCGAACTCGACGTCCAGCTCCTCCCGTACGGTGCGCTCCTCGTCCGGCTCGGGGGCGGAGCGCGCCACGGTGTGGCCGGGCGATACGCCGCCCAGCTCGTCCGGGTCGGTCAGCAGCCTCCGGTACAGGGCGGAGCGGCGCTCCAGCTCCTCGTGGGTGCCGATGTCGGCGAGCCGGCCGCCGTCCAGGACGGCGATGCGGTCGGCGAGGCCGAGCGTGGAGCGGCGGTGGGCGATCAGCAGGGTCGTACGGCCGGCCATCACCTGCTTGAGGGCTTCGTGGATCTCGTGCTCGACACGGGCGTCGACGGCGGAGGTCGCGTCGTCGAGGAGCAGCAGCCGGGGGTCGGTGAGGATCGCGCGGGCCAGGGCGACGCGCTGGCGCTGGCCGCCGGAGAGGGTGAGCCCGTGCTCGCCCACCTTGGTGTCGTAGCCGTCCGGCAGCTCGGCGATGAAACGATCCGCCTGGGCGGCGCGGGCCGCGGTCTCGATCTCGTCCTGCGTGGCGCCGGGCTTTCCGTACGCGATGTTGGCGCGCACGGTGTCGGAGAACAGGAAGCTGTCCTCCGGCACGAGGCCGATGGCGGCCCGCAGCGAGTCGAAGGTCAGCTCGCGCACATCGTGGCCGCCGACGAGGACCGCACCGTGGGTGACGTCGTAGAAGCGTGGCAGCAGCAGCGAGACCGTGGACTTGCCGCTGCCGGAGGACCCGACGACGGCGATGGTCTCACCGGGCCGGATCTCGAGCGAGAACCCGTCGAGGACGGGCCGCCCGTCCTCGTACGCGAAGCTCACGTCGTCGAACTCGACGGTCGCCTCGGCGTCCGCGGGAAGCTCCTTGGTCCCCTCCCGCAGGGTCGGCTCGGTGTCGATGAGCTCCAGGACCCGCTCCACGCCCGCCCGGGCCTGCTGCCCGACGGTCAGCACCACGGCGAGCATCCGGACCGGCCCGACGAGCTGGGCGAGATAGGTGGAGAAGGCGACGAACGTACCGAGGGTGATCTGTCCGCGGGTGGCCAGCCAGCCGCCGAGCGCGAGCATGGCGACCTGACCGAGAGCGGGTACGGCCTGCAGGGCCGGGGTGTACCTGGCGTTGAGCCGAATGGTCCGCAGCCGCCCCGCGAACAGCTTGCGCCCGACCTCCCTGAGCTTCCCGGTCTCCTGCTCCTCCTGCCCGAACCCCTTGACCACCCGCACGCCGGCGACGGCGCCGTCGACGACGCTCGCCACGGCGGCGGCCTGGCTCTGCGCGTACCAGGTGGCGGGGTGCAGCCGGACGCGGCTGTGCTTGGCGATGAACCAGAGGGCGGGGGCGACGGCGAGGGCGATCAGGGTCAGTGGCAGGGACAGCCACGCCATGATGGCAAGGGAGATGAGGAAGAGGAGGACGTTCCCGATGGTCATCGGGAGCATGAAGAGCAGCCCCTGGATGAGCTGCAGATCGCTGGTGGCCCGCCCGACGACCTGCCCGGTGGAGAGTTCGTCCTGCCGCCGCCCGTCGAGCCGGGTGATGGTGCGGTACATGTCGGTGCGCAGGTCGTGCTGGACGTCGAGCGCGAGACGTCCGCCGTAGTAGCGGCGCACGTAGGTGAGGACGTAGACGGCGAGGGCGCCCGCGATGAGCAGGCCGGTCCACACGGCGAGCGGCTGGGAGCCGCCCCCGATGACGTCGTCGATGACGACCTTGGTGATCAGCGGTACGAGTGCCATGACGGCCATCCCGGCGAGGGACGACCCCAGCGCGAGCACCACATTGCGCCGGTACCGCCAGGCGTAACCGGACAGCCGTCGCGCCCACCCTTGCTCTGCCGCCGCCACCACGTGGGCCTCCCCGTTGATTCTGATCTACGGAAGGCACCAACCACGCGGGATGCGGATTTCATCCCTCCGCAACAAATACGGGTCTCGGGTCCTACGACCGAGAGAAGCGTGCGCACGTTCGAGTGACGAGTGCACTGTCGTCCCTTATTCAACCGAGTCTTCACATCACCTCCTCCGACACCGGCTTTGAGCGCTACGGTTCACTTCGTGCGCACTCAGAGTGCGACCTACGTCACAGATCGACGTGTTGCGGCCGCTTTGGCGTGCCCTGATACGGCTGCATGTCTGGGGGACTGCATGCATGAAATGGCCAAGGGTGCCAATGTCGGCCTGGCGGCCCTGAGTGATGACGCCGGTGCCGTGATCGTCAGTCTGCGCTGGAGCAGCGCCGCAGGGGACGGCGACGCCGATGTGTCCGTACTTCTGCTGGACGGCAAGGGCAAAGTGCGCAGCGACGCGGACTTCTTCTTCTACAACCATCCCGCCGCGCCGGACGGCAGCGTGCAGTTGCTGGGCAAGAAGCCGACCGACAGCGGCAACGAGGACCGCATCAGCCTCGATCTGACCGCGGTACCGTCGGATGTCGAGCGCATCGTCGTGGCCGCGAGTCAGTACGGCGGCTCCACCTTCGGGCAGTTGGACGACCTGCGGGTCACCGTCACCGATCGCACGGGCGAGGCCCTGCTCGGGTTCTCCATCACCGACGCGGGTGTGGAGAGCGCCTTCATCTTCGGCGAGCTGTACCGGCGGGCCGACGAGTGGAAGTTCCGGGCGATCGGGCAGGGCTACGAGACCGGGTTGGCGGGACTGGCTACGGACTTCGGGATCGACGTCGACGAAGGCGAGGCCGAAGTCGAAGGTGAAGCCGGGACCGAGACGGGTCAGGTACCTGCCGGGCCGGACCGGACGCCCGAGGCGGAGTCCACCTGTCCCTCCACCGTCCCGTCTGCGGTGTCCGTCCCCGCCCAGGCCGTCCGGTCCCCGCAGACCGCCCCCGCCCAGCCGCCGCCGAAGACGACGCCGGCTCGGGCCCACAGACCTCGTACCGCGAAGAAGAAGATCACGCTGCCCAGGTCGGCCAGACCGTCTCTCGCGGAGAACGATTCCTGGAGGCCTGCGCGGCTCTTTCCCGCGCCGTCACTCAAAAGCGACAGGGAAAGGGAACTCAGGGCCACGTCCGTTCTGCTCTCCGTGATGGCCGAGGTGCCTGAGTTCGGGCGTCGGCTCACAGCCGCCTTCGGGGCGCCCGCGGGACGCATGCAGACGTTCGTCGAGGTCACGTTGCCGCACGGAGACTCCCCCAAGCGTCCGGACGGTGTGATCAGGGTAGAGCGGGCGGGCAAGCTGTGGACCGCTCTGGTCGAGACGAAGACCAACGGAAACCAGCTGCGTCCTGAGCAGGTCCAGAACTACATGGACATCGCCGCCCGCCGCGGCTACGAGGTGGTGATCACGCTCTCCAACGACGTTGCCCTCGAGGGCAGTCCGCTGGTCGACGTCAAGACCGACGGCCGGCGCAAGCACAAGGTCAGCCTGTGGCACCTGTCCTGGGCCGAGGTCACCCATCAGGCACAGATGCTGATCAGCCACGAGGGCGTCGGCAACGCAGCCCATGCGTGGCTTCTGCAGGAGCTCCTCCACTACCTCCAGCACGAGAACTCCGGCTGCCACGGTTTCCAGAACATGGGCCCGGCCTGGGTGCCGGTACGCAACGGCATCGAGACGGAGACACTCTGCCAGGGCGACCGGCGTGCGGTGGAGGTCGTGGAAAGCTGGGAGAGGCTCATCCGGCAGGTGTGCCTTCGCCTGGGCGGCGAGCTCGGCCAGAAGGCCCTGCCGGTACAGCGCGCCAAGCGCGGCACCGATCCGCACACCCGTCGGGTGGCGCTCGCCGACCAGCTGTGCGAGGAGGGCCGGCTGGCGGCGGAATTGCGCATCGACGGCACGCCCGGCGTCCTCGGGATCGTGGCCGACCTGAGGACCAGCAAACTGCGCACGTCCGTCGACGTCCAGGCTCCGGCGGGCAGTTATCCCCTCACCTCGGCCAAGCGCCTGCTCCGCCTGCTCGCCGAGGCACCGGCGGACCTTCATGTGCAGACTCTCGTCGAGGACGGCAGGGGACCGCGCGGCACCCTGGAGCGGCTGCGCCCCGAACCGGCCGACATGCTCCCGAGGGACGGTTCGCGCATCACCGGCTTTCGGCTTTCCCTGCTCAAGGGCATGGGCGCGACTCGCGGCAGCGCGGAATCGGGATTCATCCGCAGTGTCGACGACGCGGTGGACCGCTTCTACGCGAATGTCGTCTCCCACCTGCCTGCTGTCGACCGGCGTCTGGACAGTCAGGTCTAGGACCGGCCGGCCGCGCAGGGCGGGGACGTGCCCGCGCTCGCCGCGCGCAGCGGGGGGTGGATCCCGACGACATCGGGGGCGAGTGGAGGGACCGGTGACCGTTCGGCGATGACTTCCGGTGGGGAAGGGAGTCTCCCCTGTACCCGACAAGGATGGGAGTGGGAGCCATGGCCGGCGACGAAGAACAGATCCGGACCTTGATCGAGCAGTGGGCCACAGCGGTCCACAAGGGCGACCTGGACGGGGTCCTGGCGGATCACGCCGACGACATCGTGATGTTCGACGTACCGCCGCCCCACGAGGGTGTCCGCGGCAGCGACGCCTACCGCGAGACGTGGCCGCCCTTCTTCGCTTGGCAGGCGCAGGGTGCCTCGTTCGAGATCCTGTCCCTCGAGGTCACCGCGGGCGACGACATCGCTTTCGCCCATGCCCTGCTGCGCTGCGGGACTCCGCAGGAGCTCGCCGAGCACCCGGAGCAGCGCCTGCGGCTCACCGTCGGGCTGCGCAAGGAGCAGGGCCGATGGGTCGTCTCGCACGAACATCACTCGTTCGCCGATACCACCGTCGTGGAGGCCGTCCGACCCGGCTGAAAAGAGCCCGGCCCCGCCGTCCCGGGGGAGAAACGGCGGGGCCGGGCGGTCAGGTGGTCACAGCGCCCCGGGGGTCACACATGCGTCGGGGCGAACATCCGCAGCAGCGCCGGGAGCACGACGACCGACGGGCCGGGCTCGGCGAAGGCCTTCTCCAGGTCCTCCGTCAGCGTCTCGACGCTCGTGCGCGTCGCCGGGACGCCGAAGGACTCGGCGAGCGCGACGAAGTCCGGGCGGGACAGTTCCGTCGCCGTCGCCTCGCCGAACGTGTCCGTCATGTACTCGCGCAGGATGCCGTAGCCGCCGTCGTCCACGATCAGCCAGGTGACCGGCAGGTCGTACTGGCGGGCCGTGGCGAGCTCGGCGATCGAGTACATCGCTCCGCCGTCGCCGGAGACCGCGAGCACCGGACGCGTGCGGTCGGCCGCGGCCGCGCCCAGCGCCGCCGGGAAGCCGTAGCCGAGGCCACCGGCGCCCTGGGCGGAGTGCATCGTGTTCGGGTGGCGGGCGTCGAACGCCGACCAGGCCCAGTACGCCAGGATCGTCATGTCCCAGAAGCTGGGGGCCGTGTCCGGCAGGGCCTCGCGGACCGAGGCCAGCACCCGCTGTTCCAGAGTGAGGTCCTGGGACCGGATACGGTCCCGGACCTTGGCGAGCACGTCACGTACGGCATCGGCCGCCGTCGCGTCCTCGCGTGCCTCGACCGTCTCCAGCAGTGCCGACAGCGCAAGGCGCGCGTCGGCGTGGATGCCGAGGCCCGCGTGGTTGGACTCCAGCTTGCCGAGGTCCGCCTCGATCTGGACGACCCGGCCGCGCGGGGCGAACGTGTGGTAGTTCGAGGACAGTTCGCCCAGGCCCGAGCCGACCACGAGCAGCACGTCCGCCGCCTCGAGGAAGTCCGTGGTGTGACGGTCCTCCAGCCAGGACTGGAGGGACAGCGGGTGCTCCCAGGGGAACGCGCCCTTGCCGCCGAAGGTGGTGACGACCGGCGCGTCGATCTTCTCGGCGAGCGCGAGCAGCTTGCCGGCCGCGTCGGAGCGTACGACCCCGCCGCCCGCGATGATCACCGGCCGGGAGGCGTTGGACAGCAGATGGGCTGCGACCGCGGTCAGTTCGGGGCGCGGTACGACCTCGTCCGGGGTCGCGTCCATGGCCGTGACGACGGGCAGGGTCGTCTCGGCCAGCAGGACGTCCTGCGGGATCTCGATCCAGACCGGCCCGTGCGGGGCGGTGAGCGCCGATTCCCAGGCCGCGGCGATCGCCGAGGGAATCTGGGAGGCGGTGCGCACGGTGTGCACGGACTTCACGATGTCGCGGAACGAGGCCTGCTGGTCGCGCAGTTCGTGCAGGTAACCGTGTCGGCCGCCGCCCAGCCCCGCGGTGGGGACCTGGCTGCCGATGGCGAGCACGGGCGCGGAGGCGGCGGCCGCCTCCTGCAGCGCGGCCAGCGACATGAGCGCACCGGGTCCGGTGGACAGCAGCAGCGGGGCGGCCTGGCCGGTGATCCGCCCGTAGGCGTCGGCGGCGAAGCCCGCGTTGTTCTCGACCCGCAGCCCGACGTAGTCGAGCTGCGAGCGGCGCAGGGCGTCGAACATGCCGAGCGCGTGCTGGCCGGGAAGGCCGAAGATGGTGGTCGCGCCGAGGCCTTCGAGGGTCTCGACGACCAGGTCGCCGCCGTTGCGGCCGGCCGGCGGGGCGAGTGCCGCCGCGGTCTGTGCCTCGGTGGGGCGCAGTACGAGGTCGTGGTCGTGCGTCACTTGGCCCCGCCCGTCTCACGCGCCGCGGCGATCTGGCGGGACATGATCGTGGTCAGCTCGTACGCCGTGTGGGACGCGGCGACCGAGGTGATCTCCGCGTGGTCGTAGGCCGGGGCGACCTCGACGACGTCCGCCGAGACGAGGTTGCAGGAGGCCAGACCGCGCAGGATCTCCAGGAGCTCCCGGGAGGTCATGCCGCCCGCCTCGGGGGTACCGGTGCCCGGGGCGTGGGCCGGGTCGAGGCAGTCGATGTCGATGGAGATGTAGAGGGGGCGGTCGCCGATGCGCCGGCGCAGCTGGTCGGCGACCTCGTCGGCGCCACGGCGGTAGACGTCCGCCGAGGTCACGATGCCGAAGCCCATCTTCTCGTCGTCGGTCAGGTCCTGCTTGCCGTAGAGCGGCCCGCGGATACCGACGTGGGAGAGCGCCTCGGTGTCGAGGATGCCCTCCTCCACCGCGCGCCGGAAGGGCGTGCCGTGGGTGTACTCGGCACCGAAGTACGTGTCCCAGGTGTCGAGATGGGCGTCGAAGTGCAGCAGGGCGACCGGGCCGTGCTTCTTGGCGACCGAGCGCAGCAGCGGCAGCGCGATGGTGTGGTCGCCGCCGAGCGTCATCAGCCGGGCGCCGGTGCCGAGGAGATCGTCGGCCGCGGCCTCGATGGTCTCGACGGCCTCATTGATGTTGAACGGGTTGGCCGCGATGTCGCCCGCGTCCGCCACCTGGGCGAGTGCGAAGGGCGAGGCGTCCTGCGCCGGGTTGTACGGGCGCAGGAGCCTCGACGCCTCGCGGATCGCATTGCCGCCGAAGCGCGCACCGGGACGGTAGGAGACCCCGGCGTCGAAGGGAACGCCGACCACGGCGACGTCGGTGGTGCCGACCTCGTCGAGCCTGGGCAGCCGGGCGAACGTCGCGGGTCCGGCGTACCGCGGGACACGGGACGAGTCGATCGGACCGCGCGGCGTGTCGTTGCTGCTCATGTGAATTTCCTTCTTCCTACACTTCGATGCGTTTTACGACTTTAGCTCTGCACGGCGGCGGGCTCGCCCGCGCCCTCGAGCCGGGCCTCGTCCTCGGCGTCCGCCTCATGGCCGCGTCCCGCGAGGCGCTCGCGCCAGTGGGCGAGGACCGCCTCGTCCGTCGGGCGGGTGGCCAGGCTGACGACCACGTACGCGGCGAGGGACAGGAGCAGGCCGTAGTAGACAGGCTCGTTGGCGAGGATGCCGTACTTCCACATCAGGCCGATGACCGCGAGGCCGCCGGCGACGACGGCGGACAGCGCGCCGTACACGGTGCCGCGCTTCCAGAGCAGTCCGCCGAGGATCGGGACCAGCAGTCCGCCGACGAGCAGGTTGTAGGCGACGGTCAGCGCCTCGATCACGTTGTTGAGCGCGATCGCGATGCAGATGACGGCGATGCCCATCAGCAGGATGAAGGCCCGGTTGCCCTTGACCTCGTCGTGCTCCCGGCCGTCGGCCCGGGGGGTGACGGCGCCGCGCAGGCGCGCCCAGATGTCGTTGTTGGCGACGGTGGCGCAGGCGATCAGGGCGCCGGAGGAGGTGGACATCACCGCGGCGAGCGCGGCGGCCAGGACCAGGCCCCGGACACCCATGGGGAGTTCGTCCTTGACGATGGTGGCGAAGGCGTCGTCCGCGTTGGGGAGCTTCGGGTAGAGGACCTTGGCCGCGGTGCCGATGACGGCGCCGGCGAGCGCGTACACCAGGCAGTACGTACCGGCGACGGTGCCGCCCCACTTGGCCGTGCGGTCGCTGCGCGCGGTGAACACGCGCTGCCAGATGTCCTGCCCGATCAGCATGCCGAAGGTGTAGATGAGGACATAGGTGAAGATCGTCTCGCCGCCGATGCCGAGCGGGGTGAAGTACTCGGTGGGCAGCTGGGCCTTCATCTCGGCGAAGCCGCCGGCCTTGATCACGGCGATGGGCAGCAGCAGGAGCAGCACACCGACCGTCTTGACGACGAACTGCACCATGTCGGTGATGGTGATCGACCACATGCCGCCGAGCGTGGAGTAGGCGACGACGATCGAGCCGCCGAGGATGATCGCGACGGGCTTCTGCATGTCGAAGAGGACGTCGAAGATCGTGGCGTACGCGAGGGTCGAGGTGACCGCGAGCATCAGGGTGTACGCCCACATCACGACACCGGTGATCAGTCCGGCCTTGCCGCCGTAGCGCAGGTCGAGCATCTCGGAGACGGTGTAGACCTTCAGCCGGGCGATGCGCGCGGAGAAGAAGACGCTCAGTGCGAGCAGGCCCAGACCGATGGTGAAGACCATCCAGGCGCCGGAGAGGCCGTACTTGTAGCCGAGGCCGACGCCGCCGATGGTGGATGCACCGCCGAGGACGATGGCGGCCATCGTGCCGGAGTACATCCAGGGGCCGAGCCGGCGGCCCGCCACCAGGAACTCACTCTTGGACTTGGCGCGGCGCATGCCCCACCAGCCCATGCCGAGCATGCCGGCCAGATAGACGACGATCACTGCATAGTCGACAGCCATCGGCATTCCTTTCGTCTCGTCCCCCGGGTCCTCGGACCAGTGCGTGAGCACTGCTGTTGGGCACCGACGGTAGGTGGCCTGAAAGCGACGTAGAAGTGTACGTTTTATCTACTCTTCACCACGTCAATGGATGGATCGTCCATGCCGGAGCCCACAGCAGCCCCGCCCACCCCACCGATCCCGCTGGCTTCGCTGCTGGCCGGCCCGGAACTCGGACTGCGCCGGATCGCCGGCCCGCGGGACGGGGACGAAGTGGTCATCCATATGGTGCATACGTCCGAAATGGCGGATCCCTATCCGTATCTGCTCGGCGGTGAGCTTCTGCTGAGCGCGGGCGTCCTGCTGAAGGACCCCGACCGCTACGTTTCGCGCATCGTGCAGGCGGGTGCGGCGGCGCTCGGCTTCGGGGTGGCGCCGGTGCACGACACGGTGCCGGCCGAACTGATCGAGGCGTGCGACCGGCATGGGCTGCCGCTGATCGAGGTGCCGGCGCGGACGACGTTCACCGCGGTCGCACGTGCAGTGTGGCGGCTGATGGCGGAGGCCCGGCACCGCGAACTGCGCCGGGTGACCCAGGCCCAGCAGGGCCTTGCCGCCGCGGCTGCCCGGCCGGACCCGGTCCCGGCGGTGCTGCACCAGCTGGCGGCACGGCTGGAGGGCTGGGCGGTCCTGCTCGGCCCGGACGGCACCCAGCTCCATGCGGCGGGCCGCGCGCAGACCCCCGAGGCGGTGGCGGGCATCGCTCGCCTGGCCCGGGTGGTGAACCCCTCGCAGTCGGCGGACTCCCCGGCCGGTCAGGGACCGGCACCCCGCCCGGCACCGTCGTCGGCTACGGACACGGTGACCTCGCCGGGAGCGGCCGGGACGTCGACCCCGGCGGAGGGCGCCGCAACGGGGTCCGCGTCGGGGACCGAGCCGTCCGCCGGGCCCGCGTCCCACGCCGGGAACGCCGGGACCTCCACCGGGACCCCGCCCCGGACCACCGCAGGCGCGACCGGGTCCGGGGCGCCCTCCGTCACCCACCTCGCCGCGTACGCCCTCGGCGGTAACCAGGGGCTGGTGCTCGGGCTCGCCGCACCCGCGCGGGAAGCCGGGGATCACACCGTCGCCGGGGTCGCCGTCGTCCTTCTCTCCCTGCTCACCGCCCCGCATCAGGGCACCGAGGCCACCGACCGCAGCACCGCGCTCGTACGGCTGCTGCTCGGCGCGAGCCCCGCCGAGGCCGCCGAGCTGCTCGGCCCCGGCCCGTGGACCGTGGTCCATGCGCGCGGCGGCCGCGGCACCCCGTTCGCCGCCGCGGCGCTCGGCGCCGCGCTCGGCAGCGCGCTCGTCGACCCGGACGCGGACGGTGACGTACGGATCCTGCTCCCGGCCGGCCGCGACGTGGCCGCGCAGCCGGGCTGGGCGCTGGGGGTGAGCGCCCCCGCGGGGCCCGACGAGCTGGCCGCCGCCGACACCCAGGCCGCGCGGGCGGTGCGCCGGGCGGCCGCTACCCGGGCCGATGTGGTCGGACACCGGGAGACCACCCTGACCGGGCTGCCCTCCCCGGACGAGGCGCGGCTGCGCCTCGCACCCCTGCGCGACTCCCCCGCGCTCATCGAGACCCTGCACACCTGGCTGTCCCTGCACGGCAGTTGGGACCGCACCGCCACGGCGCTGGAGGTCCACCGCAACACGGTGCGCCAGCGCATCGCCCGATGCGCGGCTCTCCTGGACGACGATCTGGACGACCCGGACGCGCGGATGGAGCTCTGGTTCGCGCTGCGGTACAGGTGAAGTACCGGGACGTGCATCCATCCGTAGGAACTCCACCACCGCCGCTCCCGAAAACTGTCACGGCGACCACAAGTGCCCTCATCCATCAGGGGTGTTGAATCTCTGCATGGCCACCATCGCCGACGGTTCCGCACCCGTCCCCACGGATGAGCCCTCGCTCTTGCTGCGAGCCGAGATCAAGCGACTGCGCGAAGAAGCGGCCCGTATGCACGCTCTTGCCCACCGGCGGGCCGACTTCTGGGCCAAGGCCGACATAGCCCTGGGCTTCCCCGCCGCCCTCCTCGCCGGCATCGCCGGAGCCGCGGGCCTGGCCACGGCCGACGCCCGCATCCCCGCGGCCCTGATCGCCCTGGCCTCCGCGAGCTTCGGGGCGGGCGCGGGCTTCCTCCGCAGCGGCAGACGCTGCCTGGGCAACAAGCGCGCCCGCGCGGCATGGGCCCGGCTGGAGGGCGCGGCCACTGTGAAGCTGTCCCAGGACCACCTGCGTCCCGAGGACCTCGCCGACCTGCTGGAACTCCGCCAGGCCGCGCTCGGCGCATACGAGGCGGACGAGCCACAGGGACCCCCGCCCCCGGCAATCACGGCCTGACCCGAACCCAACGTCCTCAGGCCCGCCCTGGGCTCATGCCTCAGCCGATGGGGGCACTCCGCGCGCCTGCCCCAGCAACCGCCGGAAGCCCGCAGCGTGCCCGGGCGTCGGCCGCTCGCCCAGTCCCGGCCCACCCGCGAAGCACTTGTGGCGGGCACTGACACGCACACTCAGCGCCAGGCCGCCGAACGGCAAGCCGGTCGCGCTCGCGAGGGCCTGTGGGACACGGTCAGCGGCGATGGTGGTCACCCGACTTCTTCCCACCGGGGCCCACGAGCGTGCCCCTTGTCACCCCTGGACAGCGCTCGCGCTGCGCGGGCAGTGATCGCGAGGGGTCGCCTGTGACGAGCGCGACCGCATCGGAATCTGGACAGCCCTGGTGACCACCCGGTAACTTCTGCTGAGCAAGCGCTTAGACATCGCAGCGTATCCACACAGTCACGAGGAGGCGTCCGTGCGCCGTACCGTTTTCAACGAGGACCACGAGGCGTTCCGGGAGACCATCCGGGCCTTCATCGAGGCCGAGGTCGTTCCGGTCTACGACGAGTGGTTCGCGGCCGGCCAGGCGCCCCGCGATTTCTACTACAAGCTCGGTGAGCTGGGCGTCTTCGGCATCCGGGTCGAGGAGGAGTTCGGCGGCGCCGGCATCGAGTCGCACAAGTACGAGGCCGTGATGTACGAGGAGACCGCCCGCGCGGGCGTCAACTTCGGCGGCTCCGGCGTGCACGTGCTGCTGGGCCTGCCCTACATCCAGCTGCTCGCCAACGACGAGCAGAAGAAGCGCTACCTGCCCAAGTTCGTCACCGGCGAGGAGATGTGGGCGCTGGCGATGACCGAGCCGGGCACCGGCTCCGACGTCGCGGGCATGAAGACCACGGCCAAGCTCTCGGACGACGGCACGCACTACGTCCTCAACGGCGCCAAGACCTTCATCACCGGCGGTGTGCACGCCGACCGTGTCGTCGTGTGTGCCCGTACCTCCGCGCCGCGCGAGGACGACCGCCGCTTCGGCATCTCCCTGTTCGCCGTGGACACCAAGTCCGCGGGCTACTCCGTCGGCCGCAAGCTGGACAAGCTCGGCCTGAAGACCTCCGACACCGCCGAGCTGGCCTTCGTCGACGTCAAGGTCCCGGTCGAGGACCTGCTCGGCGAGGAGAACAAGGGCTTCTACTACCTCGGCGCGAACCTGCCCTCCGAGCGCTGGGGCATCGCGTTCGGCGCGTACGCACAGGCCAAGGCGGCCGTCCGGTTCGCCCAGCAGTACGTGCAGGACCGCACGGTCTTCGGCAAGCCGGTCGCGCACTTCCAGAACACCAAGTTCGAGCTGGCCGCCTGCCAGGCCGAGGTGGACGCCGCCGAGGCCGTGGCCGACCGCGCGCTGGAGGCCCTGGACGCCGGTGAGCTGACGCCTGCCGAGGCCGCGTCCGCGAAGCTGTTCTGCACCGAGGTCGCCCACCGCGTCATCGACCGGTGCCTGCAGCTGCACGGCGGCTACGGCTACATGAACGAGTACCCGATCGCCCGCCTCTACGCCGACAACCGCGTCAACCGGATCTACGGCGGCACCAGCGAGGTCATGAAGTCGATCATCGCCAAGGACATGGGCCTGTAAGCGGAACTCAGTACGTTCCTTCCATGAGCACAGCACTTGACGATCTGCTCGATCTGCTCGACCTGGAGCAGATCGAGCAGAACATCTTCCGGGGCCGCTCCCGCTCCGCCGTCGTCCCTCGGGTCTTCGGCGGGCAGGTGGCGGCCCAGGCACTGGTGGCCGCGGGCCGCACCGTCCCCGAGGACCGTACGGCCCACTCACTGCACGCGTACTTCCTGCGCATGGGCGACCCGGGCGCGCCGATCGTCTACACGGTCGACCGCATCCGGGACGGCCGCTCCTTCACCACGCGCCGGGTCGTGGCCGTGCAGCACGGTGCGCCGATCTTCCATCTCTCGGCTTCCTTCCAGACGTACGAGGAAGGCCTCGAGCACCAGGCGGACATGCCGCCCGCGCCCGCCCCGGAGACGCTGCCGACGGCGGCCGAGCTCCTGCCGCGGTACGCCGACCGTTTCGCCGACCCGCGCATGGTGGACCGGATGCTGGAGGCGCGGGCCGCGGTCGATCTGCGCTATGTGGACACCCCGCCGTTCGGCGACTTCGGCACGCCGCGCGAGCCGCGCTCGCAGGTCTGGTTCCGCACCCAGGGCAAGCTCGCCGACGACCCGCTGCTGCACGTCTGTCTGGCGACCTATGTCTCCGACATGACCCTGCTGGACTCGGTGCTGCTCGCGCACGGCCGGGGCGGCTGGACGGTCGGCGATGTGGTCGGCGCGTCACTGGACCACGCCATGTGGTTCCACAGGCCCTTCCGGGCGGACGAATGGCTGCTGTACGACCAGGAGTCGCCGTCGTCGTCGGGCGGCCGGGGCCTGGGCCAGGCACGGATCTACACCCAGGACGGGCAGCTCGCGATCTCCGTGATCCAGGAAGGCGTGGTCCGCGTCCCGCACGCCTCGTCCTGACGCTCGGGCAACCGACATGCGTGCTCGGCGCCGCCGTCCGACCTTCGCCGTGCTCGTCACCGAGCAGGTGGAGGTCGCGGGCCGCGGAGGCCACGCGCCGCAGATCGCGCTGCGCTGCGCGGAGTTCGGGCTCCTGGCGGGCGGCGCGTACTGCGTCGTGCGCGGCCGGTGGCGCGGCTGACAGGCCATCGCGAGACCAGGCAGCAGCGGGTGCGCGCTGATCACCAGGAGGCCGGCGTCGGCAACGGCAGCACCGCCTCGAGGGTGAAGCCACCGTCCGGCCTCGGGGCCGTGGTGAGGGTGCCGCCGAGGGCCGCCGTGCGGACCCTGAGCCCCGGAAGACCCTGGCCGCCCCCGAGTTCGGGGCGTGGACCGGGCACGGACGGTGGCCCGTTGTGGACGCAGATGTGCAGGGCGTCAGGTGTGTAGCGCACCGCGACATCGGCCCGGGCACCCGGCGCGTGCCGGCGCACGTTCGTCAGTGCCTCCTGGACGATGCGGTACGCGGTGTGCTGGATCTCCGGCGGGCAGTCCGCGAGGTCCACTCGGGCGAGGTCCGCGCGTACGCCGTCGCCCGCGGCCACGACAAGTTCGGGGAGCTGCGCCAGGCCCGGTGTCTCGTGGCGGATCGCCTGGCGCAGGCCGGCCGATGCGTGCCTGCTCAGCTCGCCAAGCGCCTCGGCCTCCAGGCGGAAGCCGGGGGAGTTCTCCGCCGCCGCGGCGAGTGCGGTGCAGCGAAGGCTGATGAGGCTGAGGTGGTGGGCCGCGGTGTCGTGGACGTCCCGGGCCAGCCGTTCACGCTCCCTCAGCGCGGCCTGTTCAGCGGCGTACCGGCGCTCGCGTTCCCGGGAGAGCGCCAGGTCGGCGAGGCGGGCGGCGAGTTCCGAGCGCGCCCGGCCGAGAGCGCCGAGCGCCGCGGGGGCGACCGCGAGCAGCCCGGCCAGCAGGACGCCGAGGGTGGTGTCAGGGAGCGTCCAGGCGTATCCGCCGAGGTCCCGCCACGGGACGAAGGCGACGACCGCGACGGCGGCCGACCCGGCGATCACCTCGCCTCGACGGCGCTCGGAGGCGGCGAGTGCGTGCAGCGCGCACATCGCGGGCAGCCACAGCACGCCGGTGGCGAGGGTGGGCAGCGTGAGAGCGAGAACTGTCCGGGGGAAGCGCCTGCGCAGGACGAGGACGACCGCAACGACGAGCGCGCCGGCGAACATCCGGTCCTCCAGCCAGTGCCGGGTCGCCAGTGCCTCGACGGCGGCGACGGCGACGACAAGCGCTTCGACCGCCCAGCGGCGGGCGGTCATCCTGAACCTTGCCCGGCAGCGGATCGGTGGACCACGGTGGCCAGGCCCACCCGACTGGTGACGGCGAGCTTCCGCTTCAGCGCCCCGATGTGGGTCTTGACCGTGGTCACGCCCATGCCGAGGTGGGTGGCTATGTCGGTGTTGGGCAGTCCGGCCGCGATCAGAACGAGCACCTCGCGTTCGCGGTCGGTGAGCCCTGCCAGCCCGTCGGACGCGTCGGGGGCGGGCGTCGGCGCCGAGCCGGCGTACCGGGCGAGGACGGCCGCGCTGCCTGGCGGTGTGCAGATGACGCCACCTGCTGCGAGCAGCCGCACGGCGTCGACGAACAGCCGCGGCTCGGTGCTCTTGAGCAGAAACCCGGAGGCACCGCCCCGCAGCGTGCGCTCGACGTGGTCGGCCCGGTCGAGGGCGGTGAGCATGGCCACGACGGGCGGCCGGGAAAGAGCGCGCAGGCGGCGCAGCACGTCCAGGCCGCCGACGGACGGCATGTCGATGTCCAGCAGCACCACGTCGGGGGCGAGCCGCCGGACCGCGTCGACCGCGTCGGGGCCGTCGCAGGTCCCCACGACCGTGATCGCGTCGGCGGCGTCGAGGATGCGCTGCAGTGCGGCGCGTACGAGCTCCTCGTCGTCGACGACGAGCACACGCACCGGCGGCCTCAAGTCGTAGAGCAAAGGTCGTCCTGTGGTGTGAGCGATGTGGTGCCTGGGACTGCGAGCCTGGATGCAGATCCTAGGACGCCACAAGCGCCCACCGGGATACCCGGGGCTCGACCGAACTTCCGGGACTTCGCTGCACGGGCCGCCGGGCTCGCCCGCGAAGGGGATTCGTATGCGGTGCCACCGGCCGAGGAGGAACCGTCGTACACCGATGAATCGGCATACGACGCGGCCCGGACCGCCGCCCGGGTGACACACCGTCTGCGCCCGGGCGGTGTGGCCCGCCGGAATCGTACAGAGCACCGGGACCGTCGCCGTTACTGAGCCGCTACCGGGCCGTGGCGGTGGCATCGCGGTCGCTCAGCCCTCGCCGCCTCGGCAGAGGGCGAGTGGGCGGTCCGGCCGACGTGCGGACCGCCGTCAGGAGCAAGCCCGCCCATGCGGCGGGGGTGAGCCCTTCCGAGTGACGTCCCCCATGGGTCACTCGGAGGAGCTGAGTCCCGCCGCGTCCAGCAGGTAGGCCGTCATGGGGTCGTAGAAGCGCGGGTCGGTGACATGGTCGTCGAGCGGGACCGTCACCTGGAGGGTCCCCTCGGCCTCGCCGATGAACAGCGCGGGGTCGTTGCTGTCCGCGTACCCGACGGAATCCAGACCGCGCTGCCCCGCGCAGCCGGCCCATCCGTGGTCGGCGACGACGAGATCCGGCTGTGGTCTGCCCTCACGCTCCAGCCCGTCCAGGATCGCGGCCATGGGCGCGGGCGAATGGGTGTGCCACAAGGTCGCGCCGCGCTCCAGCACGGCGACGTCGGCGAACTGGAAGACCATGCCCTCGTCGGCGGTCAGCCCGCCCGGGATCCGTACGATCTCGCACCCGGCGGCCCGCAGCGCGGCGGCGGTCTGCCGGTGCACATCCAGCAGCCCCCCGGGATGCCCGGTCGCGAACAGCACGCGCTCCTGCCCGGCGGCGGCCTTGCGCAGCCGCGCCGCCATCCGCTCCAGAGCGTCGACGGTCAGCTCCGGGTCGATCGTGTCCTGCCCGTACCGATGCTCGGGATCGTCGCTGACCCCGCACCGCTCGGCCATCACGGCCAGTACGTCCTGCTCGTCGGTCCACCGGTCCCCGAGCTCCAGCCCCAGCCAGTAGTGGCGGTCGCCGTTGGCGAGCTTGCGGTAGTGGGAGAGGTTGTTGTCGCGGGGTGTCGCGACGTCTCCGGCGATACGTGAGCGGACGAGATGATCGACAAGGGCGGCACGGCTGGGTATCGACATGAGCCCATTGTGCCGCCAGGTGCGCGCAGAGTACGCACCTTCCCGAACGGTGGGACGCGTCACGCCCGCCGCTCCCCCGGCCGACCGCACCTTCGGCGGTCATGCAGCGGCCGTCCGGACACCGAGCACGACGAGGACGCCGGTGAGCACGGCGACGACACGGGGGTGTGCATCGAGCAGCTCGGCCGGCTGCCCGGGCTGTTCGAGCCGGGAGCCGTCGGGCAGGGGGTGGTGCAGGTCGACCGGCGGACTGGTGCAAGTCATCGTGCGGAAACCGGGCCCGGGCAGCGCGCCTTACCAGCGCCGGCGTGGCGCGGACGACGGCGGTCCCGGGTCCTGATCGTCGGGGAGCACGCCGGGTGCCGGCAGCAGCGGGGAGACGGAAATGCGCCCGCCTCCCCACGGGATCCGGTCAGCGCGTGAGGGACGCGAACGCCCCGTGGGCCAGGCGGCGCAGCAGCGTTTCGGCGGCCGTCCGGCTCGGGAGGCCGTCCGTGGTGCCCAGGTGCGGGGTCGAGTTCAGGAGGCCGAACACCGCGTGGACCGCCGCGCGGGCCTCGGATTGGGGAACCTCCGGATGAAGGTCGCCCACCACCGTGACCCACAGCTCCACGTACTGCCGCTGCAGCTGACGCACCAGCTTGCGGTCGCTGTCCCGCAGCCGGTCCAGTTCCCGGTCGTGGAGCGTGATCAGCGGACGGTCGTCGAGCGCGAAGTCGATGTGGCCGTCGATCAGGGACGCCAGCACCGCCTCGGGGTCCGTGGCCGCCTCCTCCACCCGCAGCCGGCCGCCGCTCAGCAGCCGCTCGCTGATACCCACCAGCAGTTCGGCGAGCATCGCGTCCTTGCCCGCGAAGTGGCGGTACAGGCCGGGGCCGCTGATGCCGACCGCCGCGCCTATCTCGTCGACGCCCACCCCGTGGAAACCGCGCTCGGCGAAGAGGCGCGCGGCCTCCCTGAGGATCTGCTCACGGCGCGTCGGGGCCGAGGTCCTGGTGCTCATGGGAATTCATTCTAGACAGGGCTGTTAGCGGTCGTTAACCTAAGGGAAACACGTTAACGCTCATTAACCGAGCAAGGGAGCTCGAGCGATGCAGCAGGCACCAGTACTGGCGAGCGCCGCGGATCCGGCGTCCCAGGCCTGGCAGGCCAACGAGGCGGCACATCAGGAGCTCGCCGACGGCCTGCGATCCCGCCTCGCGGCGGCCCGCCTCGGCGGTGGGGAGAAGGCCCGCGCCAGGCACACCGCGCGCGGGAAGCTTCTGCCGCGCGAGCGCGTGGACACCCTTCTCGATCCCGGTTCGCCCTTCCTCGAGCTCGCCCCCCTCGCGGCCGAGGGGATGTACGAGGGGCAGGCACCGGCCGCCGGCGTGATCGCCGGTATCGGCCGGGTCAGCGGCCGCGAAGTGGTCGTCGTCGCCAACGACGCCACCGTCAAGGGCGGCACCTACTACCCGATGACGGTCAAGAAGCACCTCCGCGCCCAGGAGGTGGCCCTGGAGAACCGCCTGCCCTGCGTCTATCTCGTCGACTCCGGCGGCGCCTTCCTGCCCATGCAGGACGAGGTCTTCCCCGACCGCGAGCACTTCGGCCGGATCTTCTACAACCAGGCACGGATGTCAGGCGCCGGTATCCCCCAGATCGCGGCGGTACTCGGCTCGTGCACCGCCGGTGGCGCGTACGTCCCGGCGATGAGCGACGAGGCCGTGATCGTCCGCAACCAGGGCACGATCTTCCTCGGCGGGCCGCCCCTGGTGAAGGCCGCGACCGGCGAGGTCGTCACCGCCGAGGAGCTCGGGGGCGGCGAGGTCCACTCCCGTGTCTCCGGTGTCACCGACCACCTCGCGGAGAACGACGCCCACGCCCTGCGCATCGTGCGCAACATCGTCGCGACCCTCCCCGAGCGCGGTCCGCTGCCCTGGTCCGTCGAGCCTGCCGAGGAGCCCAAGGTCGACCCGGCCGGGCTGTACGGCGCGGTGCCGGTGGACTCGCGCACGCCGTACGACGTGCGGGAGGTGATCGCCCGGATCACCGACGGCTCCCGGTTCGCCGAGTTCAAGTCCGAGTTCGGGCAGACCCTGGTCACCGGTTTCGCCCGGATCCACGGCCACCCGGTCGGCATCGTCGCCAACAACGGCATCCTGTTCGCCGAATCCGCCCAGAAGGGCGCGCACTTCATCGAGTTGTGCGACCAGCGTGGCATCCCGCTGCTGTTCCTTCAGAACATCTCGGGCTTCATGGTCGGCAAGGACTACGAGGCCGGCGGCATCGCGAAGCACGGCGCCAAGATGGTCACGGCGGTGGCCTGCACCCGGGTGCCGAAGCTGACGGTGGTCGTCGGCGGTTCGTACGGCGCGGGGAACTACTCCATGTGCGGCCGCGCCTACAGCCCCCGCTTCCTGTGGATGTGGCCGAACGCCAAGATCTCGGTGATGGGCGGCGAGCAGGCAGCGTCCGTGCTGGCCACGGTCAAGCGTGACCAGCTCGAGGGGCGCGGCGAGCAGTGGCCCGCCGAGGCGGAGGAAGCGTTCAAGGACCCCATCCGCGCGCAGTACGAGACCCAGGGCAACGCCTACTACGCGACGGCGCGGCTGTGGGACGACGGCGTGATCGACCCGCTGGAGACCCGCCAGGTGCTGGGTCTGGCCCTGACCTCGTGCGCCAATGCCCCGCTGGGCCAAAGGGATCACACACAGCCCGGCTTCGGCGTCTTCCGGATGTGAGGGACTTCAATCCATGTTCGACACCGTTCTTGTCGCCAACCGTGGCGAGATCGCCGTACGGGTCATCCGCACCCTGCGGACGCTGGGCGTCCGCTCCGTCGCCGTGTTCAGTGACGCGGACGCCGACGCCCGCCATGTGCGCGAGGCGGACACGGCCGTCCGGATCGGCCCCGCCCCGGCCGCCGAGAGCTATCTGTCCGTCGAGCGCCTGCTGGACGCGGCGGTGCGCACCGGCGCCCAGGCCGTGCACCCCGGCTACGGCTTCCTCGCGGAGAACGCGGGCTTCGCGAACGCGTGCACCGAGGCCGGCCTGGTCTTCATCGGTCCGCCCGCCTCCGCCATCGCGCTGATGGGCGACAAGATCCGCGCCAAGGAGACGGTGCAGGCGGCCGGTGTCCCGGTGGTCCCCGGCTCCTCGGGCAGCGGTCTCACCGATGACGAACTGGCCGCGGCCGCCCGCGAGATCGGCATGCCGGTGCTGCTGAAGCCCTCCGCGGGCGGCGGCGGCAAGGGCATGCGCCTGACCCGCCTGGAGTCCGCGCTGCTCGAGGAGATCGCGGCGGCGCGGCGCGAGGCCCGGGCGTCCTTCGGTGACGACACGCTCCTCGTCGAGCGCTGGATCGACCGCCCCCGCCACATCGAGATCCAGGTACTGGCCGACGGCCACGGCAATGTGGTCCATCTCGGCGAGCGCGAGTGCTCGCTCCAGCGCCGCCACCAGAAGATCATCGAGGAGGCGCCGAGCGTCCTTCTGGACGACGCGACGCGCGCGGCGATGGGCGAGGCGGCCGTACAGGCGGCGCGCTCCTGCGGCTACCGCGGTGCGGGCACGGTGGAGTTCATCGTCCCGGGCACGGACCCGTCGCAGTACTTCTTCATGGAGATGAACACCCGTCTCCAGGTGGAGCACCCGGTCACGGAGCTCATCACGGGCCTGGACCTGGTGGAGTGGCAGCTGCGTGTCGCGGCCGGTGAGAAACTGCCGTTCGCCCAGGACGACATCACGCTCACGGGTCACGCGATCGAGGCCCGTATCTGCGCCGAGACTGTGCTCGTCAAAGACGGGTCCCGCCACTTCCTCCCCTCCGGCGGCACCGTTCTCAGGCTCCACGAGCCGCAGGGCGACGGCGTGCGCACCGACTCGGGCCTCACCGAGGGCTCGGAGGTCGGCAGTCTGTACGACCCGATGCTGTCGAAGGTCATCGCGTACGGCCCCGATCGCGCGACCGCCCTGCGCAAACTGCGCGCCGCACTGTCGGACACGGTGACGCTCGGCGTCCCGACCAACGCGGGCTTCCTGCGCCGGCTGCTGGCCCACCCGGCGGTCGTTTCGGGTGAGCTGGACACGGGCCTGGTCGAGCGGGAGGCCGACGGACTGGTCCCCGCCGACGTGCCGGACGAGGTGTACGAGGCGGCGGCGGCGGTCCGGCAGGCGGAGCTCGAGCCCCGTCCGGCCGACGGCTCCGGCGGCTGGACGGACCCGTTCTCGGTGCCGAGCGGCTGGCGGATGGGCGGCGAAGCGGCCCCGCCCTCCTTCTCGTTGCGCGTACCGGGAGCCGAGCCCGTGACGCACACGGCACGGCCGGGAGCGGCGTCCCGGGTCACAGGCGACCGGGTCGGCGTCGAGCTGCACGGCGTCACCCACACCTTCCACCGGGCCGGCCACTGGCTGGGCCGGGACGGCGACAGCTGGCACGTCATGGACTTCGACCCGGTCGAGGCCGCCCTGAGCGGGGCGGCGCGCTCGGGCGTCGACACGCTCGCGGCGCCCATGCCGGGGACGGTGACCGTCGTCAAGGTGGCCGTCGGCGACGCGGTGGCCGCCGGGCAGAGTCTGCTGGTCGTGGAGGCGATGAAGATGGAGCACGTCATCTCCGCCCCGCACGCCGGGACCGTCACCGAGCTCGATGTCACCGCCGGCACCACGGTCGCCATGGACCAGGTGCTCGCCGTGGTCACCCCGGACGAGGACCCCGCCCACGGCCCCGCCGAAAGCGAGGAGGAGAAGTGACGACGCTGCCCATGGTCGTGCCCGACAGCGGCCTGCCCGCCCGGGTGCGCATCCACGAGGTCGGCGCCCGCGACGGCCTGCAGAACGAGAAGTCGGTCGTGCCGACCGAGGTGAAGGCCGAGTTCGTCCGCCGCCTCGCCGACGCCGGCCTGACCACCATCGAGGCGACCAGTTTCGTGCACCCCAAGTGGGTGCCCCAACTGGCGGATGCGGAGCAGCTGTTCCCGCTCGTGCGGGACCTCGGGGTACGGCTTCCCGTCCTGGTGCCGAACGAGCGCGGCCTGGACCGGGCCCTCGCGCTCGGCGCCCGCGAGGTCGCCGTCTTCGCCAGCGCCACGGAGTCGTTCGCCAAGGCCAATCTCAACCGCACGGTCGACGAGGCGCTCGCCATGTTCGAGCCGGTCGTCATACGGGCGGTCGAGCAGGGCCTGAGGGTGCGCGGCTATCTGAGCATGTGCTTCGGCGACCCCTGGGAGGGCGCGGTCCCGATCGAGCAGGTCGTCCGGGTCACCAAGCACTTGGCGGACATGGGCTGTGACGAGCTGAGCCTCGGCGACACGATCGGCGTCGCCACCCCCGGTCATGTCTCCGCCCTGCTCACCGCACTGAACGAAGCGGGCGTGCCGACACGCACGATCGCCGTGCATTTCCACGACACCTACGGTCAGGCGCTCTCGAACACGCTTGCCGCGCTGCGGCACGGAGTGAGCGTCGTCGACGCATCGGCGGGCGGCCTCGGCGGCTGCCCGTATGCCAGGAGCGCGACCGGAAACCTCGCCACCGAAGACCTCGTGTGGATGCTCCACGGCCTCGGCATCGAAACAGGGGTCGACCTCGGCCGGCTCACCGCCACGAGCGCGTGGATGGCCGAACAGCTGGGGCGCCCCAGCCCCTCCCGTACCGTCCGTGCCCTCTCCCACAAGGAGTGACTCCCATGTCCCTGGACCACCGGCTCTCCGCCGAACACGAGGAACTCCGCCGTACGGTCGAGCAGTTCGCGCACGATGTGATCGCCCCGAAGATCGGCGACTTCTACGAGCGCCATGAGTTCCCGTACGAGATCGTCCGTGAGATGGGCCGCATGGGCCTGTTCGGACTGCCCTTCCCCGAGGAGTACGGCGGTATGGGCGGCGACTATCTCGCCCTCGGTATCGCCCTCGAGGAGCTGGCCCGCGTCGACTCGTCCGTGGCCATCACCCTGGAGGCGGGTGTCTCGCTCGGCGCGATGCCCGTCTACCGCTTCGGCACCGAGGAGCAGAAGCGGGAGTGGCTGCCCCGGCTGTGCTCGGGCGAGCTGCTCGGCGCCTTCGGGCTGACCGAGCCGGGCGCCGGCTCGGACGCGGGCGGCACGCGGACGACGGCCGTCCGCGACGGCGACGAGTGGGTGATCAACGGCTCCAAGTGCTTCATCACCAACTCCGGTACGGACATCACGGGCCTGGTCACGGTCACCGCGGTCACCGGCCGCACGGCCGACGGCAGCCCGCTGATCTCCTCGATCATCGTCCCCTCCGGCACCCCCGGCTTCACGGTCGCCGCGCCCTACTCCAAGGTGGGGTGGAACGCGTCGGACACCCGTGAGCTGTCCTTCTCCGACGTCCGCGTTCCGGTGGCGAACCTGCTCGGTGAGGAGGGCCGTGGGTACGCCCAGTTCCTGCGCATCCTGGACGAGGGCCGGATCGCGATCTCGGCGCTGGCGACCGGTCTCGCCCAGGGCTGTGTGGACGAGTCGGTGAAGTACGCCCATGAGCGGCATGCGTTCGGGCGGCCGATCGGTGCCAACCAGGCCATCCAGTTCAAGATCGCGGACATGGAGATGCGGGCGCACATGGCACGCGTCGGCTGGCGTGACGCGGCGTCGCGGCTGGTGCAGGGCGAGCCGTTCAAGAAGGAGGCGGCGCTCGCCAAGCTGTACTCGTCCACCGTGGCCGTGGACAACGCCCGTGAGGCCACGCAGATCCACGGCGGGTACGGCTTCATGAACGAGTACCCGGTGGCCCGTATGTGGCGGGACTCCAAGATCCTGGAGATCGGCGAGGGCACGAGCGAGGTCCAGCGGATGCTGATCGCCCGGGAGTTGGGCCTCACCGGCTGAGACGCACCAAGACTGCGCGCGGCATCCTGACGGGGCCGCGCGCAGTCGCGTGTCCGGCTTCACGTACCGGTCGTGTCCCGCGGCCGGGGCCGTCCCCGCGGGCACTCTCTGGACAGTTACTGAGGTTAGGCTAACCTACCTTCAAACCTGCCCACTGGCCGAATCGGCACGTACGAAAGCGGACATCATCATGCCCAACGCCCGAGCTTCCCATCTCACTCGTCGCGGTCTGCTCGCCGCAGGCGGCGCTCTCGGGCTGGGCGCCGCGCTCGCCGCCTGCGGCAAGGACGACAGCAGGACCGATGCCGCGGACAAGAACGCCGGGAAGAAGTCCGGCCCCTGGTCCTTCACGGACGACCGCAGCCAGAAGGCCGAGGCGAAGGCCACCCCGAAGAACATCGTCGCCTTCACCGGTACCGCCGCCGCTCTGTTCGACTACGGCGTCGAGGTCAAGGGCGTCTTCGGCCCGACGAAGACCACCGACGGCAAGCCCGACGTCCAGGCCGGAGATCTCGACATCACCAAGGTCGAGATCCTCGGCAACGTCTGGGGCGAGTTCAACATAGAGAAGTACGCGGCGCTCGCGCCGGATCTGCTGGTCACCGCCATGTGGGAGAAGGACGCCCTCTGGTACGTGCCGGACCAGTCCAAGGACAAGATCCTCAAGCTGGCCCCGAGCGTCGCCCTGTGGGCCGCGCAGACCACCGTCCCCAAGGCGCTCCAGCGCCACGCCGAGCTCGCCCGGTCCCTCGGCGCCGACCTCGAGGCGAAGAAGGTCACCGACGCCAAGGCCCGCTTCGAGAAGGCGGCCGAGCGTCTGCGCCAGGCCGCCAAGTCCAGGCCTGAGCTCAAGGTCCTGATCGGCTCCGGCAGCCAGGACCTGTTCTACGTCTCCGTGCCGAAGATGTCCGCGGACACGCTCTACTTCCAGGAACTGGGCGTGAAGTTCGTCGAGCCCAAGCCCAACGCGCAGGGCTTCTTCGAGGAGCTCAGCTGGGAGAACGCCGACAAGTACGACGCCGACATCATCATCCTGGACAACCGCACAGGCACGCTGCAGCCCGACGCCCTCACCTCCAAGCCGACCTGGGCCAAGCTGCCCGCCGTCAAGGCCGGCCAGGTCATCCCGCGCGTCACGGAGCCGATCTACTCCTACGACAAGTGCGCGCCGATCCTCGAGGACCTGGCCAAGGCGATCGAGAACGCGAAGAAGGTCGCCCGACGATGACGACGGCGACCGAGACCGCCCCGTTCCGTTTCTTCGACCTGCAGGTTGCGCGGACAAGGCGGCTCGGCCCGTCCCTGGTCCGGGTCACCTTCGTCGGGGACAGCCTGAAGGACTTCGCCGCCGGCGGCCGCGACCAGTCCCTCTCCCTCTTCCTGCCGCACCGGGGCCAGGACGCTCCCGTCGTTCCCGTCGACGCGGGCGACTTGTACGCAGTCCTCGGCGCATGGCGTGCGCTGCCCGACGACGTGCGTGCCGTGATGCGTTCGTACACGGTGCGCGAACAGCGCACCGAGGCCGGCGAGGTCGACATCGACTTCGCCGTGCACGAGGACGGCGGCCCTGCCTGCCGCTGGGCGCTGGCCGCCGAGCGGGGGCACCGGGTGACGGTGCTCGGCCCGGCCGTTCCCGACAACACGGCGGTGCGCTGCCGTCCGCCCGAGGACACCGACTGGGTGCTGATCTGGGCGGACGAGACGGCGCTGCCCGCCGCCGCGGCGATCCTGGAGTGGCTGCCCGCCGACCGGAAAGCCAGGGTCTTCCTGGAGGTCCCGCACGCCGGGGACCGGCTGTCGCTGAACACCGACGCCGGCATCGATGTCACCTGGCTGGTCCGGGAGGAGGGCGCCGCGTCGGGCGTGGAGGCCGTCGCCGGGGCCGAGTTGCCCGCGGGGGTTCCGTACGCCTGGATCGCGGGCGAGTCCGGCAGCGTCAAGGCACTGCGCCGGCACCTCGTGAACGACCGCGGGTTCGACCGCCGCCGGGTCACGTTCGTCGGCTACTGGAAGCGCGGTCTGAGCGAGGACGGTCTGCGCGAGGAAGCCACCAGCGGCGGGACGGCGGGCGAAGAAGTGGCGGGCCAGGACAGCGACGGCTGACAGCCGCCTGGCCGTGTGACCAGCCGCGCAACCCGGCCGTGCCCCGAGGGGGCGAGGGAACGTAGAGTGAAGTTAGGTTAGGCTAACCTTACTTCAACGCCGCCCCTCGCCCCCTTCCCCTGTCCTGAGGGAGTGGCCAAGTCCCCGCGCACGGGAGGACCTTGCATGCGCTCGCACCTGCTCAATGACGTAACGGCGGAGCATTATCGGCGCTCCGTGACCGAAGGAGTCGAGCGGGTGGCGAACCGACTCGCCACAACGCGACGGCCGTTCACCGGAGTGACTCCCGACGAACTTCGCCCGGTGATCGCCGCGGTCGACCTCGACCGTCCCCTGGGGAACGCCTCGGCCGCCCTCGACGAGCTCGAGGAGGTGTATCTGCGGGACGCCGTCTACTTCCACAGCCCCCGCTACCTCGCCCATCTCAACTGCCCGGTCGTCATCCCCGCCGTCCTCGGCGAGGCCGTGCTCTCCGCGGTCAACTCCTCCCTCGACACCTGGGACCAGAGCGCCGGCGGCACCCTGATCGAGCGCCGCCTGATCGACTGGACCACGCGGCGGATCGGCCTCGGCCAGGCCGCCGACGGTGTGTTCACCAGCGGCGGCACCCAGTCCAACCTCCAGGCGCTGCTGCTCGCCCGCCAGGAGAGCAAGACCCGCGACCTTGCGAAACTGCGCGTCTTCACCTCCGCGTGCAGCCACTTCAGCGTGCAGAAGTCCGCCACGCTGCTGGGCCTCGCCGACGACGCCGTCGTCTCCGTCCCCGTGGACCGCAACAAGCGGATGCAGACCGTCGCACTCGCCGCCGAACTGGAGCGCACGGCCGCCGCGGGCCTGGTCCCCATGGCGATCGTCGCCACCGCGGGCACCACCGACTTCGGTTCCATCGACCCGTTGCCCGAGATCGCCGAGCTGGCACAGCAGTACGGCACCTGGATGCATGTGGACGCCGCGTACGGCTGTGGTCTGCTGGCCTCCCCCACCCGTCGCCACCTTCTCGACGGCATCGAGCGCGCCGACTCGGTGACCGTGGACTACCACAAGTCCTTCTTCCAGCCAATCAGTTCCTCGGCGGTGCTGGTCCGGGACGCGGCGACGCTCGGCCATGCCACGTACCACGCCGACTACCTCAACCCGCGGCGCACGATCCAGGAGCGGATTCCCAACCAGGTCGACAAGTCCCTGCAGACCACCCGCCGCTTCGACGCGCTCAAGCTGTGGATGACGCTGCGGGTGATGGGCGCGGACGGTGTCGGGTCCCTTTTCGACGAGGTCTGCGACCTGGCCGCGGCCGGCTGGGAGCTGCTCGCCGCCGACCCGCGATTCGACGTCGTGGTCCGGCCGCAGCTGTCCACCCTGGTCTACCGCTACATCCCCCGGTCCGTCACCAGCCCCTCCCTCATCGACCAGGCCAACCTCCACGCGCGCAAGGCGCTGTTCGCCTCGGGCGAGGCCGTGGTCGCCGGGACGAAGGTCGACGGACGCCAGTACCTCAAGTTCACCCTGCTCAACCCCGAGACGACGACCGACGACATCGCCGCCGTACTCGACCTGATCGCCGGCCACGCCGAGCAGTTCCTTGGAGAGAACCTTGTCCACGCTTCCTGATTCCCGTCGGATCTACGACTTCATCGGGATCGGGCTGGGCCCCTTCAACCTCGGCCTTGCCGCCCTCACCGAGCCGATCGATGAGCTCAGCGGCCTGTTCCTGGAGTCCAAGCCGGACTTCAGCTGGCACCGCGGCATGTTCCTGGACGGCGCACACCTCCAGACGCCGTTCATGTCGGACCTGGTCACCATGGCCGACCCGACCTCCCCGTACTCCTTCCTGAACTATCTGAAGGAGAGAGGGCGGCTGTACTCGTTCTACATCCGGGAGAACTTCTACCCGTTGCGCACCGAGTACGACGACTACTGCCGCTGGGTCGCCGCCAACCTGTCCGGCATCCGGTTCAACCGGACCGTGCGGTCGGTGGAGTACGACGACAAGGAAGCGCTCTACACCGTCACCACCCAGGACGAGACGTACCGGGCCCGCCGGCTCGTTCTGGGCACCGGAACCACGCCGTACGTACCGGAGCCGGTGCGGGACCTGGGCGGGGACCACATCCACAACTCCTCGTACATGGACCACCGCTCCGAGCTGGTGAAGAAGAAGTCCATCACCCTCGTGGGCAGCGGCCAGAGTGCCGCGGAGATCTATTTCGATCTCCTCGCCGAAATCGATGTACATGGCTACCGGCTGAACTGGGTCACCCGCTCGCCGCGGTTCTTCCCGCTGGAGTACACCAAGCTCACGCTGGAGATGACCTCTCCGGAGTACATCGACTACTTCCACGCACTGCCCGAGACCACCCGCCACCGCCTGGAGAACCGGCAGAAAAACCTGTTCAAGGGCATCGACGGGGATCTGATCAACGAGATCTTCGACCTGCTCTACCAAAAGAGCCTGGACGGTCCGGTACCGACCCGGCTGCTGACCAATGCCTCGCTGAACGCCGCGAGCCACGACGCGGCCTCCGGCACCTACACCCTGGGTCTGCGCCAGGAGGAGCAGGAGCGCGACTTCTCGCTCATCACCGAGGGGCTGGTCCTCGCGACCGGCTACAAGGCCGAGATCCCGCAGTTCCTGGAGCCGGTCCGCCACCGCATCCGCTTCGATACGCACGGCCGGTTCGACGTGGCCCGCAACTACAGCATCGACACCACCGGCCGCGGCATCTTCCTGCAGAACGGCGCCGTGCACACGCACTCCATCACCTCGCCCGACCTGGGCATGGGTGCGTACCGCAACGCCTACATCATCGGCGAGCTGCTGGGCCGCGAGTACTACCCCGTCGAAAAGTCCATCGCTTTCCAGGAGTTCTCCGTATGAGCACCACCACCGCCGCAGGAACGTTCGGCCTCCGCCCGCTGGACCCCTTGGAGGACGCGGAGCTGGTGCACGGCTGGGTCACTCACCCCAAGGCCGCCTTCTGGCTGATGCAGAACGCCGCCCTGCAGGACGTGGAACGCGAGTACATGGCGATCGCCGCCCATGAGCACCACGACGCCTTCATCGGGCTGCACAACGGGGAGCCCGCGTTCCTGATGGAGCGCTACAACCCGGCCGAGGTGGAGCTCAAGGGGCTGTACGAGGCCCGGCCCGGTGATGTCGGGATGCACTTCCTGGTCGCGCCGACGGACACCCCGGTGCACGGCTTCACCCGCGCGGTGATCACCGCGGTGATGGCGGCGCTGTTCGAGGATCCCGCGACCGAGCGGGTCGTCGTCGAGCCCGATGTACGCAACAGCGCCGTCCACGCGCTCAACGAGGCCGTCGGATTCGAGATCGCCGAGAAGATACGGAAGCCGGACAAGGAGGCCTACTTGAGCTTCTGCACCCGCGAGCAGTTCCTGGCGACGCAGGAGGTGGGCGGATGAGCCCCGTCGACGCCGTGGCGCATCTGACGCCCGAGCTGTGGGAGAAGGCCGGCCGGCAGCTGATCCGCAAAGCACTGGCCGAGTTCGCCCACGAGCGACTGCTGACCCCCGAGCCGCTCGACGCGAGCGCCTCCCCGGACACAGCTCCGGGGGCCTACCGCGTGCTCAGTGACGACGGGCGCGTCGAGTACCGCTTCACCGCGCGGCGGTTCGCCCTGGACCACTGGCAGATCGCGGCCGACTCCCTCACCCGCCACCGCGCCGGCGAGCAGATTCCGCTCGACGCGCTCGATTTCTTCATCGAGCTGCGTGGGGCGCTCGGCCTGAGCGACGGCATACTCCCGGTGTATCTGGAGGAGATCTCCTCCACTCTCTCCGGCACCGCCTACAAACTCACCAAGAAGCCGCTCTCCTCGGCCGAGCTGACGACGGCCGGGTTCCAGGCCATCGAGACCGGGATGACCGAGGGCCACCCCTGCTTCGTCGCCAACAACGGACGGCTCGGCTTCGGGGTGCACGAGTACCTCTCGTACGCCCCCGAGACCGCGAGCGAGGTCAGGCTCGTGTGGCTGGCCGCGCGCCGCGACCGCACCACCTTCACCTCGGGCGCCGGGCTCGACCACGACGCGCTGATGAAGGCCGAACTAGGTGAGGCCGCCCTCGCCCGCTTCGGCCGACAGCTGACCGCGCTGGGCCTCGACCCGTCCGACTATCTGCTGCTGCCCGTGCACCCCTGGCAGTGGTGGAACAAGCTCTCCGTCACCTTCGCCGCCGAGATAGCCCAGCAGCGGCTGGTCTGTCTGGGCCCCGGCGACGACGACTATCTCGCGCAGCAGTCGATACGTACGTTCTTCAACCGGAGCGACCCGGCCAAGCACTACGTCAAGACCGCTCTCTCCGTGCTCAACATGGGCTTCATGCGCGGCCTCTCGGCCGCGTACATGGAGGCGACCCCGGCGATCAACGACTGGCTCGCCGGCCTGGTGGAGCGCGACGACGTGCTGAAGGCGGCCCGTTTCTCGATCATCAGGGAGCGGGCGGCGGTCGGCTACCGCCATCTCGAGTACGAGCGGGCGACCGACCGCTACTCGCCGTACCGCAAGATGCTGGCCGCCCTGTGGCGCGAGAGCCCGGTGCCGTCGCTGCGGGACGGCGAACGGCTGGCCACCATGGCGTCGCTGCTCCATGTGGACCACGAGGGCCGCTCGTTCGCGGGCGCACTGATCGACGAGGCGGGGCTCGCGCCCGCCCAGTGGCTGCGCCGCTATCTGGACGCCTACCTGGTCCCGGTGCTGCACAGCTTCTACGCGTACGACCTGGTGTTCATGCCGCACGGCGAGAACGTCATCCTCGTCATCGCCGAGGACGGCACGGTCCGGCGGACGATCTTCAAGGACATCGCCGAGGAGATCGCGGTGATGGACCCGGTGGCGGTGCTGCCGCCGGCCGTGGAGCGGATCCGGGTCGAGGTGCCCGAGGACATGAAGCTGCTGTCGATCTTCACCGATGTCTTCGACTGCTTCTTCCGCTTCCTCGGCGCCACGCTGGTGGACGAGGGCCGGCTCGACGAGGAGACGTTCTGGCGGACGGTCGCCGAGTGCGTGAGCGCGTACCAGGACTCGGTGCCGCATCTGGCCGACAAGTTCCGCCAGTACGACATGTTCACCGGCGAGTTCGCGCTGTCCTGCCTCAACCGGCTCCAGCTGCGCAACAACGAGCAGATGGTGGATCTGGCCGACCCGTCGGGCGCGCTCCAGCTCGTCGGCGCCCTCGAGAACCCGATCTCACGGTTCGCTGGCGCCGGTCCGTCCGAGAGCGCCTCCCGACCGTAGCCGGGGGAGGTCCGAGGACCGGGGGCACGGCCGAAGCCCCCGGTCACGCGGGCCTGAACGGCCGGCCTGGACGGGCGGGCGCCCACCCGGTGTGCCCCGGCCGCAGGCCGGGGAGTCCCGGAGGGCGCCCGTCATGTCGCGCTCAGCTGCCCGCAGGCCATGGAACCTGTGGCGAGCGGTAGTAGTCGATCCCGAGCGCCGACAGGCGCGGCCCCTGCGCCGCGAGGCGCACCTTGTACGTCTCCCAGTCGTGCGTGGCCGCCGGGGACCAGCCGAGCTCCGCGACCCCGGGAAGCCGCGGGAAGGCCATGTACTCGATGTGGTCACCGGTCGAGATGGTCTCCGACCAGAGCGGCGCCTCGACTCCCGCGATCGCCGATGCGGGCGCGCCCGGCAGATAGGTCGCCGGGTCCCAGTCGTAGGACCGCTGCACCTCGACATAGCCGGCCCAGGCCAGGCCCAGCGGCGTGTCCTTGGTGTACTTCATGTCGAGGTAGACCCGGTCGGCGGGCGACAGGATCAGCCGGGTGCCGTTCTGCGCTGCCCTGGCGACCTGTGCCTTCTCGGCCGCGCTGGTGCGGTCGAGGCCCCAGTACTGGGCGAGTGCGCCCTCGGCCGCGTTCGCGCCGGTCAGCTGGTGCCAGCCGATCACGGTCTTGCCGTACGTGGCGACCGCCGCCTGCGCCCTGTCCATGAAGGCGACGTAGTCCTCATGGCTGGTGGAGTGTGCCTCGTCACCGCCGATGTGGAGGTACCTGCCGGGCGTGAGCGCGGCCAGTTCCCGGACCACGTCGTCGATGAAGTCGTAGGTGACCGCCTTGGGCACGCACAGCGAGCTGAAGCCGACGGCCGTGCCGGTGTAGAGGGGCGGTGCGATGCCGGAGCAGTTCAGCTCGGCGTAGGAGGCCAGTGCGGCGTTGGTGTGCCCGGGCATGTCGATCTCGGGCACGACCTCCATGTGGCGCGCGGCCGCGTGCCGGAGGATCTCCTTGTACTGGGCCTTGGTGTAGTAGCCGCCAGGGCCGCCGCCGACCTGGGTGGAGCCGCCGTACGTGGCGAGGCGCGGCCAGGAGTCGACGGCGATACGCCATCCCTGGTCGTCCGAGAGATGCAGATGCAGCTTGTTGATCTTGTAGAGGGCCAGCTGGTCGACGTAGCGCTTGACCTGGTCGACGGTGAAGAAGTGCCGGGAGACGTCCAGCATGGCTCCTCGGTGGCCGTAGCGCGGGGTGTCGCTGATGGTGCCGCCCGCGACCTGCCACGGGCCGGGCTGCCGGGTGTCCTTCTCCACGCTCGCGGGCAGCAGCTGGCGCAGGGTCTGGACGGCGTGGAAGAGCCCGGCGGGCCTGCGTGCGGTCAGGGTCAGCCCGCCGCGCGAGGACTGCAGGCGGTAGCCCTCGTCGCCCAGCTCGCGCTCGTTCGCCCTCAGCCGCAGCCGGACGGCGGCCGGTGCCGCGACCTCGGTGAGGGGCAGGGCGTACCCGGTGGAGGGGCGCAGCACCCCGGCGAGGTAGTCGCCGACGGCGCGCGCCTCGCGTGAGCCGTCGACCTGGATGACGGTGGCGGGGGTCAGGGTGTAGGGCGTGCCACCGGGGCGTACGGAGGCGGGCGCGGGGACGATCTGGCCGAGCGGCCGGACGGCGGAGGCAAGGGCGGTGTCGGGGTCGCTGTCGGCGGACGCGGGATCGGCGTCGGCCGCCGCGGCACAGGAGAGTGCGGCGGCCGCGGCAAGCAGCAGCGCACCGAGCAGACGGGGAAGCGGTCTGGGCTGACTCACGGCTGGGGTCCCTTCGACGGGGCACAACTGTGGTGCAGAGCAACCGAACGGTCACCATGCGTACCGTGCGCCTCAACTGCGGTCAAGGCCTAGACCACTTACTCGTTCGGGCGATGAAAGAATCCCCTCATGGCGGAAATCATCCAGAAGGACGGGACCTGGACCTTCGACGGTCGGACGGTGCGCATCGTGCCGGGCGGCGACAAGAGCGTGAGTCTGCTGCGCAAGACCCTCGGCGAAGTCGCCCTACCGCTGCGGGCGTTGGGCGGGATCTCGTTCGAAGCCGGCAAGAAGTCGGGGCGGCTGCGACTGCGGCTGCGCGACGGCGCCGACCCTCTGCTCCAGATAACCGGGGGAAAGCTGGAGGACGGCTCCGACCCGTACCGGCTGAACGTGGACGGCGACCGCTTCGGCGTCGCGGAGTACTTCGTGGACGAGGTACGCCACGCTCTGCTGCTGGAGCAGGTGGAGACCGGCCCGCTGGACGCCTATGCGCTGCCGGGCCCCGCTCTGCCGATCACCGTGGGCGCGGGGGACGGCACGGTCACCTTCGACGGGGAGCGCATCCGCCTGGAGTGGAACTGGAAGACGGAGGAGTCGAAGGCGTCCGGTGGCACGCGCACCCTGGCGCTGGGGGATGTGCGGTCGGTGGAGTGGCTGCCCGCGGCCGGCCTGGAGAACGGCTATCTGCGCTTTGTGCTCCCCCGGGGCACGGGGACGCACACCCCGCCGAAGTACGACCCGCACGCGGTGGAGCTGTTCGGCTTTCGCAAGGACCCGCTGATGGCGCTGGTGGCGGCGGCCGTGGTGGCCCGTATGCCGCATCCGTACGCCACCGCCGCGGTCGACGCGGCACCGCCGACCGAGCCGGCACGGGCGCCCGCCGCACCGTCGAGCGAGGACGATCACGACGCACTGCTGCGCCGGCTGCGCGAACTGGGCGAGCTGCATCAGGCGGGGATACTGACGGAGGACGAGTTCAGCGCGGCCAAAGCAGCCGTCCTGAAGCGAATGTGACCAGTCTCCTGCCCGTAATCGGGCAGGATTCTTGCAAAGCCACCCGCTCGCCCCGCAATATCTACGGGTGCTCGAACCTCGTCAACCCGCGCGTCCGTCACACGACGACCTCGTCGACCATCTGGTGCGCAGCACCGCGCTGCGTCGCGGTGAGGCGGCCCGGGTGGTGCTCGACGTACTGGCGTACTTCGACGAGACGACCGATGAATTCGTCCGTCGGCGCCACCGCGAGCTGCAGTCGGGCGGCCTGGCGAACACCGTGATCTTCGAGCGGATCGCGGCCGAGCTGCCGCACCGCGCCGTGGCGCCGCCGGAGCTCTCGCTGCGCCAGCTGCGCCGCATGGTCTACGGCTGACCGGCGATGGTCGCACCCGGAGCACCGGGAGCGTCCGGTGCACGAGGAGTGCCTGGAGCGGGCACACATCTGACCTACGGAGGGGCTAAGACTTTATGTGTGGAATTGTCGGATACATCGGCAGGCGTGATGTGGCTCCACTGCTGCTGGAAGGCCTGCAGCGGCTGGAGTACCGGGGTTACGACTCGGCGGGCGTGGTGATCAACAGCCCCAAGGCGACCGCGCTGAAGATGGTCAAGGCCAAGGGCCGCGTCCGCGAACTCGAGGCCCGCGTCCCCAAGCGCTTCGCCGGCACCACCGGCATCGCCCACACCCGCTGGGCCACCCACGGCGCGCCCAGTGACGAGAACGCGCACCCGCACCTGTCCCCCGACAACCAGGTCGCGCTCGTCCACAACGGCATCATCGACAACGCCTCCGAGCTGCGCGCCAAGCTGGAGGCCGACGGGGTCGTCTTCGCCTCCGAGACCGACACCGAGGTGCTCACCCACCTCATCGCCCGCTCCGAGGCCGACACCCTCGAGGAGCGTGTGCGCCAGGCGCTGAAGGTGATCGAGGGCACGTACGGCATCGCCGTCATGCACGCCGACTTCCCCGACCGCATCGTGGTCGCCCGCAACGGCTCCCCCGTCGTCCTCGGTATCGGCGAGAAGGAGATGTTCGTCGCATCCGACGTCGCAGCCCTGGTCACCCACACCCGCCAGGTCGTCACCCTCGACGACGGCGAGATGGCCACCCTGAAGGCCGACGACTTCCGTACGTACACCACCGAGGGCTCCCGTACGACGGCGACGCCGACCACCGTGGAGTGGGAGGCCGAGTCGTACGACATGGGCGGCCACGACACGTACATGCACAAGGAGATCTCCGAGCAGCCCGACGCGGTGGACCGCGTGCTGCGCGGCCGTATCGACGACCGGTTCAACACCGTGCACCTCGGCGGCCTGAACCTGGACGCCCGTGAGGCCCGCGGGATCCGCCGGGTGAAGATCCTCGGCTGCGGCACCTCGTACCACGCCGGCCTCATCGGCGCCGGGCTGATCGAGTCGCTGGCCCGTATCCCCGCGGACGCCGAGCCGGCCTCCGAGTTCCGCTACCGCAACCCGGTCGTGGACCCCGACACCCTCTACGTCGCGGTCTCCCAGTCCGGTGAGACGTACGACGTGCTGGCCGCCGTCCAGGAGCTCAAGCGCAAGGGCGCCCGGGTCCTCGGTGTCGTGAACGTCGTCGGCTCGGCGATCGCCCGCGAGGCCGACGGAGGCACCTATGTGCACGCCGGCCCCGAGGTCTGCGTCGTGTCCACCAAGTGCTTCACCAACACGGTCGTCGCCTTCGCGCTGCTCGCCCTGCACCTGGGCCGTATCCGCGACCTGTCCGTCTCGGACGGCAAGCGGATCATCGAGGGCCTGCGCAAGCTGCCCGCGCAGATCAGCGAGATCCTCGAGACCGAGGACGAGATCAAGAAGCTGGCCGAGCAGTACGCGGACGCCAAGTCGATGATGTTCATCGGCCGGGTGCGCGGCTACCCGGTGGCCCTGGAGGCCTCCCTGAAGCTCAAGGAGATCTCCTACATCCACGCCGAGGCCTACCCGGCCTCCGAGCTCAAGCACGGCCCGCTCGCCCTGATCGAGCCCGCGCTGCCGACGGTCGCGATCGTCCCCGACGACGACCTGCTGGAGAAGAACCGCGCCGCGCTGGAGGAGATCAAGGCCCGCAGCGGCCGGATCCTCGCGGTCGCGCACCGTGAGCAGGAGAAGGCCGACCACACCATCGTGGTGCCGAAGAACGAGGACGAGCTGGACCCGATCCTGATGGGCATCCCGCTGCAACTCCTCGCCTACCACACGGCATTGGCCCTGGGCCGGGACATCGACAAGCCGCGCAACCTGGCGAAGTCCGTCACCGTGGAGTAGTTCCACCGATGATCACCGCAGCGATCATTGAGCAGCCCCTGCGGCGGGCAACCACCTCCGTGAGCGCCTGGGGGTACCTCCCAGGCGGAGCTCTGGGGAACGGTTAGCCGCAAAAGGGAACGGAACGCCCCCTGTGTGCCACCGGGCACACAGGGGGCGTTCCTCGTCCCGGCCGGCGCCACCCGTGCGCGCCGGCCGCTGCGGCTGCCCCGAGACCCCACCCGAGTCCGGGTGGCGAGGCCTCAGCCGGTGGCCGTCACTCCCCGGCCGGCAGCGCGACCGGTGAAGGTCGGCCACTTGGCGAGCGCGGCCGTCGCGCCGTACCAGGCCACCAGGCCCGCCACCGCACCGACCCAGCCGCCCGCCTTGGCGAGCCCGTCGTTCTCGGCGAAGGCGGCGATGCCGCCCAGCAGCAGCGACAGGCACAGGAGCCCGTACACGCCCTGTCCCAGCACACCGCTCCCCGCGGATGCGGCCGTCAGGGTCAGTGCGAGCAGCGCCCACAGCAGCATGAACAGTCCTGCCGCCTCGGCCGAGACCTCGGTGCCGGCGCCGGTGCCCCAGGTGAACCAGAAGGCACCGAGGCCGGCGAAGGCCGTGCCGTCGGCGGCGTCGCCGGCCCGGAACGCGAGCAGGCCGACGACGAAGAGTGCGACCCCGCCGACCCAGGTCGCGAGGGCGGCCGCGTCGGCCGCCGTGACATTGTCGATGACTCCGGTGTTGCCGACGCCGAACGCCAGCAGCGTCAGTCCGAGTGCGAGGTTGCCGAGAGTCGATGAAGAACCAGCGCTTCCCGCAGAGACGTCGTTGTCCACGGCGGGCTCCCTTCCTGTCCTGTGCAGTTGTGCTGCGTCCCAGCCACCTTTATGTACCCTTCACAAGCACACAATCCACCTCATACGCGCGGGTAGATTTCCCCGCGTCCGCAGGGAGTTGACGCAGTCTCACCTGCGAGGACCACGGCAGGACGGGACAGGCCACGGGATCGGCTCGGGACCGCACGGAACAGGAACGCGAGGACCCGCACGGGCGTTGGTCCGAGGCCCGTCCGGATCGGTGGCGGTGGACGTGAATTGCCCGGGTCGCGATCACGGGCCGGAACGCCGGTGGCGCTACGGGATCACGATCACGGGGCGCTGCGCGCGGCGCGCGAGCCGCCCGGCGACCGAGCCGAAGATGCGCCCGACGATGCCGTGGGTGGACCCGACCACGATCGCGTCGGCCGAGTACTCGTGGCCGACCTCTTCGAGCTCATGACAAATGTCGCCACCGCGCTCGACCAGGATCCACGGCACCTCGGACAGATAGTCCGCGCAGGCCAGCTCGAGTCCGAGCACCTCGGTGCGGTGGTCGGGGACGTCCACGAAGACCGGGGGCTCGCAGCCCGCCCAGACCGTGGTCGGCAGCCGATTGGCGACATGGACGATGATCAGGCCGGATCCGGACCGTCTCGCCATTCCGACGGCGTAGGCCAGCGCCCGCTCGCTGGAGGTCGATCCGTCGAAGCCGACGACGACTCCGTGCCGGAAGGCGGGATCGCAGGAGTGACATGCTTCTTCCGCCGCTCGCAGGTCCGACAAGGGGTCGGCTACCTGCTTGCGGTCAGCGGGTTCGGGGATTTCGTGACCGGCCATCGGTGTCTCGGCGAAGAAGGTCCTCTTGGGAGGGATCGACTCGGGAAGGTGCGTCGGTTGACATGGCGGCGGGGCTGTGTCCGGGAATCATCTTCCCAAGCCCATACCCCCAAGGGTACGGCGACACTCCTCTCCTGCCCAGGGCCAGCCGCGGCATGCGCGGCGTTCCAGGGAGCATGCCCGAGCCCGTCCCGGATCGCAATGCCGCTTGGCCCCTACAGCAGTCTCTCGGCCGTCTGCCGCAGCGCCAGTGACCGGATGCCTTCGCCCCTCGTTGGCCCCTGCGTGCCTGCATCCACCACCACCCCAGCCCCCGCCCCCGAGCCCGTCCCGGCCTCGCAGCAGCACGGCCGGTGGCGGGCGGCGTGCCCGCCCCAGGGTGCGCACGCCGGCCCCGCCGCGTACCCGGCGCCCGCTCCCGGATGCGCACCCAGCCCCGTGCGCGCCCCCTCGCCCCGATCCGCGCCGGAGCCCACCACCGCGCCGGTGCCGTCGTCCGCGCCCTCGTCCGACTCGGCGAGCGCCGTTGTGCGCTGGGCGGCGTTCAGCTGCGTACTCGTCCCCGTAGTGCTCGTCGTGTACGGGACATCCGTCGGCGGCGCCGCCGCGGCGGCCGCCGGCCTCGCCGCGGTCACGGCGGCCTGCCGGGCCCTGCTGCGTCAGTCGGAGCGGGTCGCCGCCCGGTCGGCGTCCCGGCCGGTGTCCCGGTCCGCGGAATCCACCGCCCGGCCGCGCGCCCGGGGCCACCGGAGCACACGTACGGGGACCCGAAGTGCGCCATGTGACTGACGAGTTCGTACACTCACACCCATAGGTTTTCAGCCAACTTCACGCCTGTGGCGGTTCCTTGGGGAAATGGCCTGCCAACCCCCTTGCCACCTGGGAAGAAAGGGCCAATCGCGGCGTTCGGACCCTACTGGGACGGGCCATGCACGGAAGAGGCACTTCCCTGCGGGGCCCGCGAGTGGAACGCTTCGTGATCGAATGCTTCGCGCCAAGTTGCCATGTCGACATACCAGCGCATGCCGAACTTGTCACGGCGGCACCACGGGACGCAGTAGATTCGATCATGAGTATCGAAGGCTGGGGACTCGTGCAAAACCGAGGGGAAACGTGCAGGAGCGAAAGGCCCGAAACGAACGGGGAGACGCGAACACCGAGGGGGGCTTAGCGTCATGAGTCAGGACTCCGCCGCACCGGAGGCAGCACGGAAACTCTCCGGCCGCCGGCGCCGGGAAGTCGTCGCAGTGCTGCTGTTCAGCGGCGGCCCTATTTTTGAAAGTTCCATCCCGCTCTCGGTGTTCGGAATTGACCGTCAGGACGCCGGAGTTCCCCGCTACCGCCTGCTTGTGTGCGGTGGCGAGGACGGACCGCTACGGACGACCGGTGGTCTGGAACTGACCACACCGTACGGCCTCGAGGCGATCAGCAGGGCGGGCACGGTCGTCGTGCCGGCCTGGCGCTCGATCACCTCGCCGCCACCACCCGAAGCGCTCGACGCGCTGCGCCGGGCACATGAGGAGGGCGCTCGTATCGTCGGACTGTGCACCGGGGCGTTCGTCCTCGCCGCGGCCGGTCTGCTCGACGGCCGCCCGGCCACCACCCACTGGATGTACGCACCGACGCTGGCCAAGCGGTATCCGTCCGTCCATGTCGATCCGCGTGAGCTCTTCGTCGACGACGGCGATGTGCTCACCTCCGCCGGTACGGCTGCCGGTATCGACCTCTGCCTCCACATAGTGCGCACCGACCACGGCACGGAGGCGGCGGGAGCGCTTGCCCGCAGGCTGGTCGTACCACCTCGTCGCAGCGGCGGTCAGGAGCGCTATCTCGACAGGTCTTTACCAGAGGAAATCGGCTCGGACCCGCTGGCCGAGGTCGTCTCCTGGGCCCTGGAGCATCTCCACGAACAGTTCGACGTGGAGACGCTGGCGGCACGTGCCTACATGAGCCGGCGCACCTTCGACCGCCGCTTCCGTTCGCTGACGGGCTCGGCCCCGCTTCAGTGGCTGATCACCCAGCGGGTGCTGCAGGCGCAGCGGCTGCTCGAGACCTCCGACTATTCGGTCGACGAGGTCGCGGGCCGGTGCGGCTTCCGGTCCCCGGTGGCACTGCGCGGCCACTTCCGGCGGCAGCTGGGCTCGTCCCCGGCGGCGTACCGGGCCGCCTACCGGGCCCGCAGGCCCCAGGGCGATCCGGTCCCGGTGGCGGTGATCGACGCGGTCCTACCGGCCCAGGCGACCCCTGGGGCGCGACGGACCGCGGCAGCCGCCGCGGGAATACCGGGCTCGACCGCCACGGCGGCCGCGCCACCGGAACTGGGAAGGCCCCATTCCGACGCGTATGCCACAGGCCATGGGCGTCCGAGCCTGCCCGGTCAGCGGAGTGCGCCATAAAGTAGGACGCATGAACGACCGCATGGTGTGGATCGACTGCGAGATGACCGGGCTCTCGTTGACGGAAGACGCACTCATCGAGGTGGCCGCACTGGTCACCGACTCGGAACTGAACGTGCTCGGTGAAGGGGTGGACATCGTGATCCGCCCGCCGGACGAGGCGCTGGAGACCATGCCCGAGGTGGTGCGCACCATGCACACCGCCTCGGGCCTCCTCGACGAGCTGGCGGGCGGCACCACGCTCGCGGCCGCCGAGGAGCAGGTCCTGGCGTACGTACGCGAACACGTCAAGGAGCCCGGCAAGGCACCGCTGTGCGGCAACTCGGTCGGTACCGACCGTGGTTTTCTGCTGCGTGACATGCCGACGCTGGAGGACTACCTCCACTACCGGATCGTGGACGTCTCCTCGATCAAGGAACTCGCCCGCCGCTGGTATCCGCGGGCCTACTTCAACAGCCCCGAGAAGAACGGCAACCACCGGGCACTGGCGGACATCCGCGAATCCATCGCGGAGCTCCGCTACTACCGCGAGGCCGTCTTCGTGCCGCAGCCAGGACCCGACTCCGTGACCGCGAAGTCGATCGCGGCGAAGCACGTGCTGCCGGCGGAGTGAGCTCCCGATAACCCGGGCGCGAGCACCCTCCCGGACCCTGTACACTTTTTCTCGGCCGGTCGGGAAGAGGACCGGTCGTGGTGGGTATAGCTCAGCTGGTAGAGCACCTGGTTGTGGTCCAGGATGTCGCGGGTTCGAGTCCCGTTACTCACCCTGAATGATCAAGGGCTGACCTGTGAAAGCAGGTCAGCCCTTCTTCATGTCCCATGAACAGCCCCAGGCTGAGCTCTTGCGCGCACTGGTGCCCGATCCTCAGGTGGGGGTTTGCGGCGGGCCGTTCATCGCAGCGGTTCTTGCACGACGCCGGCAGTGATCGCGGTCACGACCTTGCGGACGGCTCCAGCCTCCGGCGGGGCACCCTTCCGGTCGGCGAAGACCATGTGTCCGGTCCCGACCAGCGTGGGAGCGAGGGTGTCGACGTCGGCATCCGCCGCGATGCGGCCCAGTTCCCGCTCGGCGGTGAGGTAGGAGGCGATCATGGCCGTAGCCTCCGTCAGTACCGGGACGCCGGTCGGTGTGGTCCGGCGGAGCCGGGCGCGCAGGTCATCCCGGGAGGTGACGAGGCCGACGATCGCCACAGCGACCGATCCGAACAGGTCCGTCAGGGCGCCGGTGAGGTTGTCGGTGACGGTGCCGGTCCCGGCGAAGTCGCGCAGGACGGCGGCCTGGTTGTCGATCCGGGCGATGCGGTCGAGCACGAGCTCGGCGAGGAAGGCGTCGAAGTCGGCGAAGTGCCGGTGCAGGACTCCCTTGGCGCAGCCTGCCTCCGTGGTGACCGCTCGGCTGGTCAGCGCGCTCGGCCCGTCACGGAGCAGGACACGCTCGGCGGCATCGAGCAGCTGCTCGCGCGCGTCGCGGATGGCCACCCCTGTCGGCACCGTGCATCTCCTCCTTTTCTCGGCCCGTCCCGATTGACGAGTGGGCGCACGCCCATTCATAGTGGGCGCATGCCCACTATACCGCCGGAGCGAGCACCCATTTCCGAACACGGGCCTCATCGACACCGACAGGTGGCGGAGTCGTTCGGTTCGGACGCCGCACGCTACGACCGGGCTCGGCCCCGCTACCCCCAAGCCATGGTGGACCGGATCGTCGCCGCCGGCCCTGGCCCCGCGGTTCTCGACGTCGGCTGTGGTACCGGCATCGCGGCCCGGCAGTTCGAAGCGGCCGGCTGCACGGTGCTGGGGGTCGACGCCGACGCGCGGATGGCCGACCTGGCGCGACAGCGCGGACTCGAGGTCGAGGTGGCAGCGTTCGAAACCTGGGACCCGGGCGGCCGGAAGTTCGATGCCGTCGTCTCCGGGCAGACCTGGCACTGGGTCGACCCGGTTGCGGGAGCCGCCAAGGCGGCGCAGGCGCTGCGGCCCGGTGGCCCGCTGGCCGTGTTCTGGAACACGGGCAGACCTGTGTCCGAACTGGCGGAATCCTTCGCCGAGGTCTATCGCCGGGTGATGCCCGACTCGCTTGCCGCCCACCAATGGACGACGCCGGCCGTGGACGGGTACTCGGCGCTGTACACCAGGGCAGCCGACGGGATCCGGGAGGTGGGCGCGTTCGGCGAACCGGAGCAGTGGCGATTCGCCTGGGAGCGGTCCTACACCCGGGACGAGTGGCTGGACCAGCTGCCCACCACCGGCGGCCACACCCGGCTCCCGCCGGCCGAGCTGGAAGAGGTGCTGGCAGGCATCGGCGCCGCCATCGACGCGGTGGGAGGCGGCTTCACGATGCGCTACGCCACGGTGGCGGTCACGGCGGCGCGAACCGGCGCCACCTGAACCGCACTTCCCCGGTCGGGCGGGGGTGCGTCAACGTACGTGCGACACAGCCGCGTTGGGGGCGGAGCGCGTCAGGCCACCCAGAGGCCCGGCCGCCAAGAGGCCACGAGGACGCGCCCCGGCCGAGGGTGGGGGAAGCCCGGCCGGGGCGCGCGATGGTGGGCCGCAGAGGCGGCTCACTTGAAGGCGGCGAACGCCTTCGTGAAGGCCAGCGGCTCCTGCAGGATCGAGCTGCAGGTGGCGTCCGCGGCCGGCTTCTCGCCGCCCGCGCACTGCTTGTCACGGGTCGAGGACCACATGGACAGCCAGCCGATGCCCTTGGACTCGGCGAACTCCACCAGCTGGGTGGCGTCCTCGACCTTGAAGATCTCGGTCACCACGTCGTTGACACCGATCATCGGGGTGACGGCGACGGTCTTCCAGGCGTCCGCGTCCGAGAGGCCGAGGACTCCCTTGATCTGCGCCTGGGTGGCGGTGGCGGCCTGGATCGCGTACTGACCCATGTCACCGCTGTACGCCGGGCCGTAGTCCATCGCCATGATGTTGACCGCGGCGATCTTCACACCGTTCTTCTTGGCGTCGGCGACCAGGTCCACGCCGGGCTGGGTCAGGCCCTCGGGCATCACGGGCAGCGTGAAGGACACGTCCAGGCCCGGGTGCTCCTTCTGGAGCTGGGCGATGGCCTGCGAGCGGCGGGAGTTGGCGGCGGTGTCCGGGAGGGCCGCGCCTTCGATGTCGAAGTCGACCTTGGTGAGCTTGTAGGTGTCGATGACCTTGCCGTAGGCCTTGGCCAGGTCCCTCGCCGAGGAGCAGTTCAGCGCCAGCTCGTGGCCGGCCGCGCCGCCGAAGGAGACCCGGACGTCGCCGCCCTTGGCGCGCAGGTCGCCGATCTGGGCCGCGACCTTGTCGTCGGCCAGGGCCGTGACGCCGCCCCACAGCGGGGCGCAGCTGCCGCCGGAGGTGATGAAGGCGAGGTTGAACTCCTTGACCCCCGTCTTCGCGGAGGCGTCCAGCATGTCGTACGCCGGGTAGAGAGAGGTGTCGATGTACGGCGCGTAGCGGGCGGGCGCGCCGGGCCGGGGGTTCCCGGTCGCCGTGGCCGTCGGAGTCGGGGTCGGGGTCGAAGCAGTGGGCGTGGGGGTGGGCTTCTGGGTGGCCGTGGCGGTCGGCGTGGGCGTGGGCTGCTCGGTGGGCCGGCCGCTCGGCTGCGGCGTCGCCCCGTCGTCGACCGAACACTTGATCTTGTTGATAAGGCAGGAGGTCGGATCGGCGGCCTTGCCGCTCGCGGAGGTGACGAAGCCGACGGTCACCGAGGCGCCGGGCGCGAGGTCCTTGTTCCAGCTCGCGGGCTTCACCGTGATGTGCTGCCCGCTCGCCGTGTGCTCGCCGTTCCACAGCGAGCTGATCGTGGTCCCGGCGGGCAGGTCGAACTCGAGCGTCCAGTCCGACTGCGCCTTGCCGGTCGCGTTGGTGATCACGTACTGCCCGGTGTAGCCGCCGGCCCAGGAGCTGGTCTTGGTGTACGCGGCGCCGACCGCGGCCGCCTGAGCGGTGCCGGTGAGCACGAGCGCCATGCCGCCGATCACCGCGGACGCGACGACCGCGCCGATCGCCTTCGTCGTGCCGCTCGCCCTGCGCCGGTGCGTACTGCTGCCCATCGGGTGCCTGCCTCTGCGTTACGGGGGTGGGGGTGCTGGGGCAGCACGCTAGCGACCGCGAAACGGACAAATGACCGGTTCGGGGCGGGGGTTCAGGTTCTTAGGGCGGCCTTAAGGAGGGCATCGGAACGGATTAATGGTAGAGACCTGTGCCGGTCGGAGCGACGGCTCGCCGGCGCTCCGACAGCGGCGGCGGGAGCGCACAGGACCATGGTCCCCTACCCCGGCGGGCCGGGACCGGGTCCAGGAGCGCCGGACGGTGCCTCAGGCCATGGCCCTGCGGCGCCTGGAGACCCGCCCCCGGTGCCCGCGCCTGCGCTCCCCACGCGAGGCCTCACGCGGGTCGAGGCCGATCCACACGCGTACCTCCGTGCCCCCGAGCACCGAGCTGCCGATGCGTACGTCCCCGCCCGTCGACTCCGCGACCCGGCGCACGATGTCCAGGCCGAGCCCCGTCGAGCCGTCCCTCGCCCCGCTGTTGCCCCGGGCCATTGCGGCGGCCGGGTCGGCGATGCCCGGGCCGGCGTCCGAGACCAGCACGATGACGGCGTCGTCGCTGTTGTGCACGTCGACCGAGAAGGCGGTGCCCTCCGGGGTGTGGCGGAAGACATTGCCGAGCAACGCGTCGAGCGCGGCGGTCAGTTCGGGGCGGGCGACCGGGATGCGTACGGGACGTTCGACGCCCGCGAGCCGCACCTTGCGGCCCTCGTCCTCCGCGAGCGCCGACCAGAACTCCATCCGCTCCCGCACCACTTCGGCAGCGTCACAGCCCGCGCCCGGGCCGGTCGCCGCAGTCTGCGGCTTCGCCTCGCGCGCGGTGCGGATGATCGTGTCGACCTCGCGCTCCAGCTGCGCGACGGCCGCCCTGGTCTGCTCGGCGACCGACCCCTCGCCCAGTGACGCGGCGTTGAGCCGCAGCACGGTCAGCGGGGTACGCAGCCGGTGCGAGAGGTCCGCGGCCAGCTCACGCTCGTTGGCGAGGAGCTGGACCACCTGGTCGGCCATGGAGTTGAACGCGATGGCGGCGGAGCGCAGTTCGGGCGGGCCCTCCTCGGGGACGCGCGCCCCGAGCCTGCCCTCCCCCAGCTCGTGCGCCGCGCCCGCCAGCCGTTGCGCGGGCCGCACCATCCGTACGCCCAGCCGGTCCGCGACGGCGACCGAGCCGACGATGAGTGCGATGCCGACGCCCGCGAGGACCAGCCAGGCGGTGTCGACGCCGTTGGAGACCTCGCCCTCGGGGACGAAGATCTCGATGACGGCGATCTGGCCGGTGCCGATGGCGGTGGGCTGCAGCAGCGCCGAGCCGCCGGTCACCTCGGTGATGGAGGCCCGTCCGATCCGCTGCGTGGTCGCCAGGTCCCTCGCCGCCGCGCGCCTGGTACCGATCTCCAGGGGCTGGCTGCCCGCTTCACCGGACGCCGGGATGTGCACGGCCATCCGCCCGGCCGCACCGGCCGGCGTGGACTTGACGGCCCGTTCCAGCGGACGGCGCTCGGTGGTGACGGTGAGGGTGGGGCCGATGGTGGCGGCCTGCCGCTCGGCGTTGGAGAAGGCGCGGTCCCGGGCCATCTCCTTGATGACCATGCCGAGGGGTACGGCGAAAGCCAGCACCACCATCGCGGTGACGGCCAGCGAAACCCTGACGAGCGCCCATCTCATGACCGTTGTCCGTTTCTCATGGCCGGAGTCCGTCCGACGCCCGGTGTCCGTTCGGGGGTTCGAGCTTCACTCCGACTCCCCGCAGGGTGTGCAGATAGCGGGGCCGTGCCGCCGTCTCGCCGAGCTTGCGCCGCAGCCAGCTCAGATGGACGTCGATGGTCTGGTCGTCGCCGTAGCTCTGCTGCCAGACCTCGGCGAGCAGTTCCCTGCGGGGCACGACCACGCCGGGCCGGCCCGCGAGGAACGCCAGCAGGTCGAACTCGCGGCGGGTGAGGTCGAGCGACGCCCCGTCCAACTCCGCCTGGCGGCGCAGCGGATCGATCGCCAGCCCGCCGACCCGGATCACCCGCGAGGGCGGAGCGTCCGCGGCACTCGCGCGCGCCCGGCGCAGGACGGCCGCCATACGCGCCGAGAGATGTTCCACCGAGAAGGGCTTGGTGAGGTAGTCGTCCGCCCCGTCGTTGAGCAGCCGGACGATTTCCGTCTCGTCGTCCCGCGCGGTCGCGATGATCACCGGTACGTCCGTGATGCCGCGCAACATCTTCAGCGCCTCCGCCCCGTCCAGATCGGGCAGGCCGAGGTCGAGAATGACGACGTCGAAACGGAAATGGGCCACCTCGCGCAGCGCCTCGAGAGCCGTGCCGACACTTCGTACGGTGTGTGAGGCGTCGGTCAGGTGCCGGATGAGGGCGGAGCGCACGAACTGGTCGTCCTCGACCACGAGCACACTTGCCATGGGCGGCACCGTACGCCATTCGGGGGACCCCGGTCCCGTGAGGGAGGGAGCTGGGGCGCGGGACACACACGGGGTGCGTGGTGCACTATGAGCCGGGTGAGCAGAGGACTCGTACATGCCGTGGCGTGGTCGCTGTCCACCGGAGCGGCGGTGACGCTGTCCTGGTGGGGCGTCCACACGGTCATGGCCGGAACCGCGTACGACCGGCCGCGCGCGCTCCCGATCACCGCGCAGACCTCGACGACCCAGGCGGTCGAGCCGCAGGCGTCCTCCACGCATCGCCCGCCGAGCCCTTCGGCCACCTCGCCGTCGCCCGGGCGCAGCACACCCGCGGCCCGCAGACCGGGCACCGGCAAGCCACCGGCGTCGTCGCCGTCGTCATCTCCGGCGTACGAGTCGGGCACGGTGAAGAGCCATACGGTCACCGGCGGCCGAACCGTCTTCGACGTCGGGACACGTTCGGCGGAGCTGGTCTCGGCGACTCCGGCAGCGGGCTGGCAGATGCAGGTGTGGACGCAGCCGACCTGGATCCGGGTGACGTTCACCCAGGACGGCAAGGAGAGTTCGGTCTTCTATACCTGGAACGGGCATCCGCCGATGGTCCAGTTCGACGAGCGCTGACCGCTATCGGAACACCGCGGGAGGCGGTACGGGCGAGGGCTTGGCGCTCGCGTCGGTCACCGCGGCCGCGCCGCCGGTGAAGTCGGCCAGCGCACGGCCGTGTTCGACCCGGCCGGCGTGCGGGTCGCCCGCGACACGGCGGGTCAGCTCGGCGACCGGCAGGACGCTGTCCGATGCGAGCAGCACCGCGTTGCCGAAGCGGCGGCCGCGCAGGACGGTCGGGTCGGCGGCGAGCGCGAGTTCGGGGAAGACGGCCGCCGCGGTGGCGACTTGGGCGCGCAGATGGGCCAGCGGCGGGCCGTCGGCAAGGTTGGCCGCGTAGCAGCCGCCCGGCCGCAGGACCCTGCGTACCTCACCGAGGAACTCGGTGCTGGTCAGATGCGCGGGGGTACGGGCGCCGCTGAAGACATCGGCTATCACCAGGTCCGCCCAGCCGTCGGGAACCTTGGTGAGGCCGGCGCGGGCGTCGGCCGATCTGACCCGTATCCGGGCACCGGGATCCAACGGAAGCTGCGCGCGGACGAGTTGGACCAGTGCCGCGTCCAGCTCGACGATCTGCTGGGTGGAGCGGGGGCGGGTTGCCGCGACATACCGGGCCAGCGTGAAGGCTCCGCCGCCGAGATGCACGACCTGGACCGGGCGTCCGGGCGGAGCGACGAGATCGGCGACATGGCCGAGTCTGCGCTGGTACTCGAAGGACAGATGGGCCGGGTCGTCGAGATCGACATAGGACTGCGGCGCACCGTCGATGAGCAGCGTCCAGCCACGCGGACGCTCCCGGTCGGGTATCAGTTCCGCGAGCCCGCCGTCGACCGACGCGACGACGGGGTCGGGGCCGCTGCCCCCACCCGCACGTCCCCGCCGTTTGCTCTTCGCCACCCGACCATTATCGGCGCCCGGCGGTGCGGATGTCGCCGCGCGGCCGCCACTGCCGACGTTCCGGCTCGTTGGCCGGCGGCTCCTGTCCCCCACCCGTGTGATCCCGTGCCCCACGGCTCAGCGGTGCAGGCGGGTCGGCGGGGCCTGCGGGGCCACGCGGTCAGCGGCAGTTGTCGGCGGCCTCGATGAGCCGGGCCGCCTCGCCCAGCGCCTCGCGCAGCACGGCCGGGTCGGTGACGGCGTCCGTGTCGTCGGGCGGCAGCAGCCAGCCGGAGTCCTGGCCCGGCGGCTCGGCCGGGATGCGCAGCCCGCGGCCCGATGTCTGCGTACAGGCGCTGCCCGGCATGTCCCAGCCGTCGGCAGTTCCGGGCGGCACGAGAAAGCCGAGGGTGTCGCAGGCGCCGTCGTGGAGCACCGGTCCGACGGCGGGGGCGGCGGCGCGGCGCAGGATGTCCACCGCTTCGAGCCCCTGCCGGGCGGGGACGGTCACCAGGTCCAACGGCTCGGCGGGGCCTGCGGCCCCGTCGGGTCTCGGTGGCGCGCTGCTGTCCTGCGTGGGCCGGTGCCTGGCCGTCGTCGCAATGCTGTGCGCGTCGTCCGTGGCGCCGGTCTCCATGCCGACCTCCAACAAGGGGATCGCCTCCTCGCTCGAGTGGAGACACGTACCCGGGCCTCCGTATGGTTCAACGCCTGTCGGCGTCAAGGGCTACGGCGGCACGCCGCCACAAAGGATGGCACTTCATGGCAGAACGCCGACGAGATGTCCCTTTTGTAGCCAAACTCTCGGTAAGCGACCTGTCACAACAGGTACGTTCTTGCTCCGCCGGAACACGGCGGCACCGAGAGAGGGCTCGGCCATGGCGTCATCGTCACAGGCATCACGGGCGGTTCCCAACCTGGCGTTCCGCCGGCTGCGCGGACAGCGCTCGCCGGGCGAGTTCGCGGCGGCGGTGCGCAGGGCCGCGCGGGAGATCGGCGAGCAGGTCTCGTGCGACGCGCGGTACATCGGGCGTGTCGAGGCCGGCGAGATCCGCTGTCCCAACTACGCGTACGAGCGCGTGTTCCTGCACATGTTCCCCGGACTGACGCTGGCGGATCTCGGCTTCACCCCGAGGGAACGTGTGCGCGGACGCGGCGCGGCCCCACAGGCCGGCCCGATCCATCCGTGCTGTCCCTTCGACGGCAGCCTGCACAACAGCCCCAGCGACAGCAACAGAGACAGCGACGAGGAGAGCGACGTGCTGCGTCGCGCATTCATGACGAGCGGCCCCACCACGGTGGCCGCGTCCCTCGGGTTCGGACTCGGGTCCGTGCCCGCGCCCGGGGGTCCCCCCGGCGAAGCCGCAGGGAGGGTCGGCGAGACCGAGGTGAACGCGGTCGAGGAGGCGGTACGCCGGATCCGGCTGCTCGACGACCGGCACGGCGCGGACGGTCTCTACCAGCGAGCCGCCCGCCCGCTGCGGGCCGCGTACGCGCTGCTCGACGCGTGCACCATCACCCGCAGATCCACGGCCGAGCGCCTGCACGCGGGCGCCGGCGAACTGGCCATCTCGGTGGGCTGGCTGGCCCATGACTCGGGCCGGTTCGACGACGCGCGCTCGCACTACGCGGAGGCGCTGGCCACCGCACGGGTGGCGGGGGACCCGGCACTCGAGGCGCATGCCTTCTGCAACACCTCGTTCCTGGCCAGGGACGCGGGCCGGCACCGCGAGGCGGTACGCACCGCGCAGGCGGGCCAGCGCGCCGCCCGGCAGATCGCGTCACCTCGGCTGCTGTCGCTGCTCGCGCTGCGGGAGGCGGGTGGGTGGGCCGGGCTCGGTGACCGTACGAGCTGCGAGCAGTCGCTGGCGCGGGCGCACACGTACTTCGAGCGGGGGGCCTCGGACGCGGACCCGGAGTGGATGTCCTTCTTCGGGGAGCCGGAACTGGAAGCGCTGCGGGCGCAGTGCTGGTCGGCGCTCGGCGACTGGTCGCGCGCCGCCGGCCACGCCCGGCGCGCCGCAGGGCTCCAGGACCGCCGCTTCACTCGCAACCTGGCGCTGTACCGGGCGGAACTCGCCGCGGACCTGGCACGGGCGGGGGCGCCGGAGGAGGCGGCGGCCGCGGGCGACCGGGTGCTCGACCTGATGGACGAGGTCCGGTCGTCCCGTATCCAGACGATACTGGCGGACACGGCCCGCACCCTGCTCCCCCACCGCCGGACGCCCGGCGTCGGCACGTTCCTGGACCGCCACGTGTCGGCGTTCCGCCGGGCATGACCGCCGGAACGGACGCGTGCCCACGGGTCGCAACCGCCGTCGGCGAAGGGGGCGTTGACCTGGGTCCGCGCGCCCTGCCACGCAGGCGGACACGGGGCAACGGCCCCGACAGCCGCCGCCTCGCATGCGCAACAACGCCGCGGCGTCGGCACGTTGCCGGGCCAACGCGTGTCGGCGTTCCGTCGGGCCCGACCGCCGTCGGCACAGCGGCCGGGGACCCGGGTCCGCGCGCCCTGCCACGCAGGCGGACACGGGGCAACGGCCCCGACAGCCGTCCCCGGTCAACGCCCCGGACCGACCTCGCCGACCCGGCCTGATCCGGAAGCAGGGGCCCTGGCGGAGGGCCGGCACGCGCGTGCCGGGCCCGGTCGCAAGCGCGGCCCTGAACCATGGCGGCGAGGCCGCCCCCGTCAACCCTCCAGGTGGGCCGTGTCGTTCCAGAATTCGATCGCCGGGTCGCCGTACGCCCAGGACAGGATCGACAGACTCGTCGGGTCGAGCCTGATGCGGGCGCCGAAGGAGACGTCCTCGCCCAGCCAGCGGGCGCCGATCGCGCGCAGGATGTGGCCGTGGGCGAAGACGAGCACGTCGCGGTCGGCCGAGCGCGCCCACGCCACGACCTCGTCCGCGCGCGCCGACGCGTCGGCGAGGGTCTCGCCGTCCGGGGCGCCGTCGCGCCACAGGAGCCAGCCCGGCTGATCCGCGTGGATCTCGGGCGGATTCAGCCCCTCGTATGCCCCGTAGTCCCACTCCATCAGCGCGTCCCAGGGCTGCGCCCGCCCCGCGAAGCCCGCGAGCGCACAGGTCTCGCTCGCGCGCAGCAGCGGGCTGGTGCGTACCTCGACGCCCTCGAGGCCCGACCAGGGCGCCCGGTGCAGCCGCTCACCGAGCAGCTTCGCACCGCGCCGGCCCTCCTCGAGCAGGGGGATGTCCGTCCTGCCGGTGTGCCGACCGGACCGCGACCATTCGGTCTGGCCGTGCCGGGCGAGCAGCATCCGCGGTGCCATGAGGGCTCCCTGAAAGTCACGAACCGGTGGAGTTTCATCATCGCGCACCTGAACGGCAGGCAACCTCCGGAGCGATCTCGACGTCCCCTTCGGCGACGGAGAAACGACGAAAACGCTGCGACAGTGCCACCTTGTACACCGTACGGTTGAACGCCGCCGGGTGGCTGCCTGAACTGAAGACGGAGAAACGTTCGGATGACGCATACCGCGCCTCGCCATCGGCCACGATGGTGGACCGAACTACTGCTGATCGTTGTCGTGTACGCCGCGTACTCCGCGGGACGGCTGCTGGCACGCGGTGATGTGTCGACCGCGGTCGACAACGGACTGGCGATACTCCGGGCCGAGAAGGCACTCCTCCTCAACGCCGAGCACCCGCTGAATCGTCTCTTCAGCGAGACCCCCGCCCTCGGCATACCCGCCGACTTCGCCTACGCCTCCCTGCACTATCTGGTCACCCCGGCGATCCTCGTCTGGCTCTTCCGGCGCCGCCCCGCCGGCTACCGGGCCGCCCGCACCTGGCTGATGTGCTCCACCCTCCTCGGTCTGCTCGGCTTCACCCTGATGCCGACCTGCCCGCCGCGGCTGCTCGCGGCCGGGCACGGCTTCGTCGACACGATGGCCCAGTACAGCTCGTACGGCTGGTGGGGTGGCGAGGCGAGCGCGCCGCGCGGACTCGGCGGGATGACCAACCAGTACGCGGCGATGCCGAGCCTGCATGTCGGCTGGGCGCTGTGGTGCGGTGTGATGCTGTGGCGGCACGGCCGTACGCCGCTGATGAAGACCCTCGGGGTCGCCTACCCGCTGCTCACCACGATCGTGGTGATGGGCACCGCCAACCACTACTTCCTGGACGCCGTCGCCGGCGTCGCCGTGATGGGCGTCGGCGCGCTGCTGACCAGGCCCGCAATGCGCCTCGCCGACCGGGCGCGGGCACGCTTCGGCCGCATCCCACCTGCCTCGCAGTCCCCGGTTGTCGGTGGCGGATGCGAGACTTCCGCGGGTGAGCGAATCCCTGGACAGCGGACCTCCTCCGCAGGCGCCGACGACAGCACTCCGGCAGCGGCTCGCTGAGCTGCGCGGCCCTGCCGCGCAGCCCCATCCGCTCGACGCCCGCGCGCTGGCCGCCCTCGCCGCCAACCCGGGGTGCCGGCGCCGCGCACTGCTGGACGGCGCCGGGGTGGACAAGGCGGCGCTGGCCTCCGCCCTGGGGGCGCCTGCCACATTCGGTCAGTCCCAGTTCGCGTTCATGCGGGGCAACGCCTTCGAGGCCAGGGTCAAGGCCGACGGCGGCCGGGAGCTGCTGAAGCTGCTCGGCCTCGAGAACCCCGGCGAGGTCCGCGTCCCCGAGCTGGCGGCCGCCGGACCCCAGGGCAGAGCCGCACGTACGGCGCTGGCGCTGCGCGAGGCGACCGACGCCGGGGCCTGGACGCTGCTCGACCATCCGCTGCTCGCCCTGGAGGTGGCGGGCTCCGCGGCGTATCTGGAGCCGGACGCCGTGGTGGTGCACCCCGACGGCCGGTGGACGGTCGTCGAGATCAAGTCGTTCCCGATGATCGACGGTTCGGCGGACGCGGCGAAGGTGGGCGCGGCCGCCCGCCAGGCCGCGGTGTACGTGCTCGCCCTGGAGCGGGTCGCCGCGCTCACGGACGGCGCGTCGGTGGCCCACTCGGTGCTTCTGGTCTGCCCCAAGGACTTCTCCAACCTGCCGGCGGCGTCCGTGGTGGACGTACGCAAGCAGCTGGCCGTGACCCGGCGTCAGCTGGCCAGGCTCACCCGCGTCGAGGAGATCGCGGCCGACCTGCCCGAGGGCGTCACCTTCGATCTCGGGACCTCGGCCGAGAAGCTGACGTCCGCTGTCGAGTCGGTCCCGCACGCGTACGCGCCCGAGTGCCTGGCCGCCTGCGAGCTGGCGTTCCACTGCCGCGACCGGGCGCGGCAGGCGGGCGAGGTGCAGACGCTGGGCCGCCCGGTGCGGAGCGAACTGGGCGGGCTGACCACGATCGGCGAGGTACTCGCCGCGGCGCGCGGCGAGGCGGGCGACCCGGACGACCCGACGGTGGCGGCGTTGCGGCGGGCCGCAGCCCTGCGCACCGAGGCGCTCGGGGACACACCGGGGAGCTGGGCGCGGACCGACGCGGCCAAGGCCCCCGGGGGACAGCACGACGCCGCTCGGACTCCCGCCCCGCGGGCGGAGAGGGATGCCTCCGGCGGCGAACGGGTCGCCACGGCTCGGGAGGCAGGCGCATGTCACTGATCGCAACCCTCGCCCGGCTGGAGGCGGTCGAAACGGGCCGGGCCCAGCCGCTGGCCACCGTGCGGCACCGCAGGGTGTCTCAGCGGCCGCTGGTGTGCGTACCGCTGACGACGGCCGGCGAGGCGGGTGCGCCGCTGGGCGCGCTGATCGGCACCGACCGGGCTGCGCCCCGGCTGCTGGCCGTGCCGCAGCCGCGCGACCGCGATCTGCGCTCGGCGTTCCTCACCGACCTCGCCGACGCCGTACTGCCGTACCTCGACACCTACGCGGACGATGTCGAGGCGGCGGAGAAGAACGAAACCGACCCCGAGACCGGCAAGAAGATCAAGGTCGAGGTCGAACTGTGCGCGGACGCCCCCCAGTTGATCGTGCCCAGCCGCGCGGGCGTGGAGTTCGTACGGCTGCTGGGCCGCTCGATGCGGTTCCGGCGTACAGCGGAGCAGGACCCGGACACGCCCTACCCCGCACCGCCGCGGGTCCCGCTGCTCGGCCGGTGGCTCACCCACTACGGCGAACGCGCCCGCGTGCCCGGCTCCTCCCTGCTGCTGGCGGCGACCGACCTGCTGAACCGGCACTGGGCCACCGGCCAGTCCTCGCTGGAGGACCAGCATCTTGGTGCGCTGCTGGCCTGGATCGCCCCGCCGGAGGGTGAGTCGGGAGCGGAGGCGGCGCTGAGGGCCGAGCTGGCCCGCGACAGGCACGGGCAACTGCTCGTCCCGCCGGCCGGCCCCGCGACGGACCCGGCGTTCGACAACAGGCTGCTCGCCCCCTCGATCGAGCGGTACGACGCGGCGCGTACGGCACTGGCCGCGGCCGAGGACGGGGCCGCCGCGGACGAGCGGCTGGCCCGTCTCGGTACGGCCGAGCAGGAGATCCGCACCCTGCTGGAGAGCGTGCTGCTGCCCACCTGGCGGGCCGTGTGGGACTGCGTCGACCTGCTGCGGCAGCTGCCCGAGGGCGCGCGGGTCGAGGACCGCTGGACCCGGGACCGCTGGTCGTTCACGGCCCATCGCGACCGGGTACGGGCCGGGGAGCCGCCGCAGCCGAGGCGCGACGACGCGGTGACCGCCGCCCGGAAGCTGGCCGCCCGGGAGACCGCGCAGGCGCAGCTGGAGGCGCAGGAGGCGCTGGACGATGCGCTGGTGCTGGCGGGCCGCCGGCTCGCGGGCGAGGCGTTCGCCTCGGAGGTCACGGAGGTGGTGATGGCCTGGTCCGAGTCCAAGCGGCCGAGCCCGCGGCCGCTGGTCACCGTCCGGACGGACGACCACCCCCAGCTGGGTGAACGGGTGAAGGCGTACCGCTCGCTGGACGGCAAGCCGCAGACGGCCGTGTGCGTACGCGCCGACGGCGACGGCACCTTCGTGCTGCAGATCACCGACCGGATGGGGCGCGCCAAGGACCCGGCGGAGGGTTCGGTGCCGGTCAAGGGCGACCGGATCGTCTGGACCCTGTTCGAACACGACCAGCGCGGCGGGCCGAAGCTGCCCGACCCCGAGGAGACCCCGTGGACGCACGGCGGCCCGCCAGGCGGCGCCGCCGAGCGCACCGACCTCGCCACGCCGGAGGACCTGCTGTGACCCTCGATGCTCGGGCCTTCGACCCTTCCGGCGAGGCCGCCCGGGCCACCGACGGCATTCTGGCGGACACCCTGCACGGCGACGCGCGGGGCGTCGTCGTGGACTCGCCGCCCGGCGCAGGCAAGTCGACGCTCGTCGTGCGCGCCGCGCTCGAACTGGCCGCGGTGGGACGCCCCTTGATGGTCGTCGCCCAGACCAACGCCCAGGTCGACGACCTGGTCCAGCGGCTTGCCGACAAGGAGCCGGAACTGCCGGTCGGACGGCTGCACTCGAACGACTCGGACCCCTACGACAAGGCGCTCGACGACCTCGACAACGTACGCACGTCGTCGAAGGCGGCGGACCTGACGGGCCTGGACATCGTCATCTCGACGGCCGCCAAGTGGGCGCATGTGCAGGGCGTCGAGCCCTGGCGGCACGCGATCGTCGACGAGGCGTACCAGATGCGTTCGGATGCGCTGCTGGCCGTGGCGGGGCTCTTCGAACGGGCGCTGTTCGTGGGCGACCCGGGGCAGCTGGACCCGTTCTCGATCGTGGGCTCCGAGCAGTGGGCCGGGCTGTCGTACGACCCGTCGGCGAGCGCGGTCTCGACGCTGCTCGCCCACAATCCGGAGCTTCCGCAGCACCGGCTGCCCGTCTCCTGGCGGCTCCCGGCCTCGGCGGCGCCGCTCGTTTCCGACGCGTTCTATCCGTACACCCCCTTCCGCAGCGGTACGGGTCCGGGCGAGCGCCGGCTCGGCTTCGGGGTGGCCTCCGACGGCTCGGCCCCGGACAGGGTCATCGACGAGGCCGCCCAGTCGGGTTGGGGCCTGCTGGAACTGCCCGCGCGCCACACGCCCCGTACGGACCCGGAGGCGGTGGGGGCCGTGGCGCAGGTGGTCCGCAGGCTGCTGGACCGCGGCGGTGTGGCGAGCAGCGGGGACGGCGATCCGGCCCCCCTCACCGCCGACCGGATCGCGGTCGGCACGGCCCACCGCGATCAGGCGTCGGCGGTGCGCGCCGCGCTCGCCGGGCTGGGCATCTCCGAGGTGACCGTGGACACGGCGAACCGGCTCCAGGGCCGGGAGTACGACTTCACGGTGATCCTGCACCCGCTCTCGGGCCGCCCGGACGCGACGGCATTCCACCTGGAGACAGGCCGTCTGTGCGTGCTTGCGTCGCGTCACCGGCACGCGTGCATCGTGGTGTGCCGGGCGGGGGTGAGCGACCTCCTGGACGAACATCCGTCGACGGAGCCGGTCCAGCTGGGCGTGACCGTCAAGTTCCCGGACGGCTGGGAGGCGAACCACGCGGTGCTGTCGCACTTGTCGGAGCACCGGGTGGTGTGGCGGCCGTAAGCCGCCGGGGTGTTCAGTGGCCACGCTCGGTGGCCTCTCCGCTGCCTCCTGGACGGCCTCAGTCCCCGACGAACCAGGCGTGCTGCATCGAGCGCTGACATTGCCGTCACTGTTGCCGCCCGACGGCGCAAGGGCCGCACCCGAAGAAAATCGGGTGCGGCCCTCACAAGAAATTGAAGAGAAGCCGCGAAGTGTTACTGCCGCCTCACTTCGATTTCAGACCAACCAGTCAGCCTGCGGGGCTCGACTCTCGCCCGTATCGCCGTCGACGACACAGGCTGTGCCAGGGATCTTTCACCCCTGCTCGATGAATCGATGGAGGCGCGATTGCTGGTCGGCGATCCATCCCTCTTCAAGGGCGATCGGGATGCGGACGGTCACCATGGAGATCGACTCGTCTTCCACGACGACCTCCGGGCAATCTCGCTCTCCTTCGAGTTGGATGCTGATGGTAGGGCCACGGTCTGTCTGCATCCAGATGACGTCCTGGCCCTGATACAACGCATCCAGTGCCTGCGCCCAAGATTCGAGCTTCGAGCGGGACAGGACAAGCAATGTGCTTCCCTTGACGAACATGCTCGTTACTTCGATCTCCGCCTCCCAGAAGGAAGAATCCATAGGCGAGAGAACGGTGATCGAGACTTCGTTCTCGTGGTCGGTCAGCCTCACGAGCTCATACGGAAACATCTTCTCACCATCAGCCGACGAGGAATTGAGCCGCGGTGGACCAGCCGTTGTCGTCGAAGGCGCTTATGTCCACCCTGAACGGAACATTCGATCCTGGCAAGTAGCGCGGTGTTGCTTGGAAGAGCACGGTATTTCCCTTCGCCACGTGCGCAGCGATCGAGTCACCAAATGTAGCCATGGCCCCGTTGTCCACTTTCGATTTGGTGGCAACGATATTCGCAGCGACCTTTCCGTCACCACCCAACGACTGCGGAAGGAGATGCCCCCTCGTGTGACCGGTGGAGTTCTTCACGAAGCCCGGTGGGATGATCCGCCGACCGGCCTTGGTTCCCTTACCGAGATCCGCCCGTGTAACGATGGCCGTCACTCCGGTTCGCCGCTCATCGGGTAGTACCTCGCCATAGTCTCTGTCACCGCAGTTGTGGACCAGGACCGGCGCGGCCCCCACCACCACGTAGTACGTGTGAATGTCGGTGACCGTCAGGTTGCGGACCGTCGCCTGCTGGGTCCAGCGCTTGACCGCGGTGATCTGGACCTTCGTACCGGCACCGGTACGCAGCCAGTCGCCGGACTTCAGGTCCGTCGCCTTGATCCACTCGCGCAGTTCCGGGACCCAGAACGGGTGTCCGTCGGTCGCCGTGACCTTCGCCGTCGCCTCGCCCTTGTCGCCATCGGTGTCGATGGTGACCTCGACGAGCTTCTTGGAACCCTTGCCGATGATCGTGGCGGCAACGTCCTTGACCGCCGTCTCGCCGGTCTTCGGGTCCGTCGCGACGACCTTGTCACCCGGCTCGATGTCCTTGATGGCCTTGGTCTTGCCCTCGGCCATCAGGACCTTGGTCTCGGGCGTGAAGCTGTTGACCCGACAGGATTCGCCTGCGCCGCTGTCACCGCCTCCGCCGCCGTCACCGCCGCTGTCGGCCTTCTTGGCCGCCGCCGCTTCGACTTCGTCGGCCTTGGCTTTCTTGGCCGCCTTGGCCGCGTCCGCCTGTTTCTTCCAGTCGGCCATGTCCTCCGTGTACTTGGCCATGGCCGCCGCGTCGGCGTCCATCCGGCGGACGATGCCGGTGGCCCACTTGACCTCGTCCTCCCACTTCCGGTACGCGCTCCAGGCCTTCTCCAGGGCCTTCAGCAGCCTCTTGGCCTTGCCCGCGAAGGGCACCGCAGCTTCGAGGGCCAGCATCGCGCACGTGCCGACGGCACCGTTGAGGCAGTCGACGACGTCGTTGTAGCCGCTGGCCTCCTTCACCGCCTCCTTGGCCACGTGCATGACCATGTCCATCTTGCTCTGCTGCTTCAGCCACTTGGCGCGCTCGACGTCCTTCTTGCTGACGCTGGGCGTCGGCTTGGACGGGGCCGGCGGGGTGCCACCGGAGAGCGACGCCATCGCCTTCTTGTACTGCTTGATCGCCCAGTCGATGAACTGGGGAATGCCCCAGAACATGCCGGACGGGTCGTTGAAGGTGACGGGGCTGTTGTTGGCGTACGCGTACGGGTTCATCGTCTGCGACTCGGCCATGTCCATCATCGGGTCGACCGAGATGAACCGTCCGAGCGCCGGGTCGTACTCTCGCGCGCCGAGATGGGTGAGTCCGGTGGACTCGTCCATGGTCCCGCCGACGAAGCCCTTCTCGCCCGGCCACATCGACGGCTTGGCCCCGCGGGCCTCGCCGAACGGTGTGAACGAGCGCCGTGTGACCGCCTGGGTGGCGGAGTCGACGGACGTGGTCGCCGTGCCGTTGTGGTCGGCCAGCAGGTAGGACGTGGAGATCTTGCCGGCCTGCGCCGTGCGGACCATGGACGGGCCCGCGGGGTGCTGGAAGTAGCGCGTCCCCTTGGAGACGTTGCCGGCCTTGTCGAGCTGCACCTCCGTACCGGGCAGGTACAGCGTGGTGCCGGACTGGTCACGTCGGATCAGCCGGTTGCCGCCCGCGTCGTAGACGTATGCGGTGGTCCTGGCCTTGTCGCCGGTCCCTTCGGTCACCTTGGCCAAGTGGCCCTCGACGTCCCACTCGAGGTCCTGGGTGTTGCCCTCGACCGTGCGCCTGGTGGTGTTGCCGACGTCGTCGTAGCCGAAGGTGTCCTCCCGCTCGCCCTCGGGTCCCTTGGTGCGGACCGTCGACAGCCGGCTGGTGGTGGACTTGTCCTTGGCGTACTCGTATGTGCGGGTGACGTCCTTCGACGTGTCACCGGCCGTGTCGTGCTTGACCTCCGTCTTGCGGTTGCCGACCGCGTCGAAGGTGTACGACGACCAGTACGGGTCCGGGCCGCCGACCTTCGGCGTGGAACCGGGTCCCGTACCGCCCGGCTTGGCGGCGCATTCGTCGGTGGCCGTCCACGCGTCCGTCATACGACGCAGGTAGTCGTAGGCGAAGCACTGCGTGTCGGTCGTGGCCGCGGTCGGGTTCGGACCCTTCGCGTCCGTGATCTTCAGGATGTTGCCGACCTGGTCGTAGCTGGTGCGGACATCGCTGATCCTGGCCGTGCCGGTCTCCCCGACCTCCTGGTCGTGGACGGTCCGGGTCGACCGTCGGGTCTGCTCGTCGAACTCGCGGCTCGTGATGAGCTGCTTGCCGGCCGGCCCGACGCGGGTGCGGAGCATGTCGCCGAGCGGCGAGTACTCCGTCTTGGCCACGAACGCCTTGCCCGCGACCGCCATCGTGCTGATCTGGTCGAGGCCGTTGTAGCCGACGGTGACCCGCTCGCGGGCCAGGCCGCCCACCTCGGGATGCGTCACCGTCTGCGGCAGACCGACCGTCTTTGTGTACGTGTTGGTGTACTCGTACTCGCCCGCGAGCTTGCCCTCGGAGGCCGGAATCACGATCTTGGTGCCGAGGGGGCGGTACTCGGGGTCGTAGCCCGTGACCGCCTGTGTGTACGCGTGGCCGTCCACGAAGCGGGTCGAGGAGACCGGGAGCCCGAGAGCCCCCGGCAGTCTGTCGAAGACCTGCTCGGTGAGCTTCTTGCCGTCGAGTGAGCCCTCGTATGTGGCGATGCCCCGGCCGAGCTTGTCGTACTCGTAGGCGATCGTCTTCGCCGGATCGCGGCCGTCCGTGGTCGTCAGGACCCGGTCGCCCTTGTCGTACGTGGTCTTCGTCGTGCCCTTGTCCGGGTCCGTCACCTCGTACGGACGCCCTCGCAGGTCGTACTTGTACGACCATGTGTTGCCGGCCTGGTCGGTGACCGCCTCCAGCATGCCGCGGCGTTCGTAGCTGTAGTCGATCTTGTCGAAGGCGCCGGTCGGACCGTCGCCCTTGAACTGCTGGAGCTGGGTCTTGCGGCCCTGCGCGTCGACCAGCGACTTGGTCGGGGTGTCACCCTTCGGCGGGTCGACCGCCACCCAGTCACCGCCGTACGTGGTCGTCGTACGCCAGGTCTCCTCGCCGAACTTGCGGGCGATCGAGGCGACAGGACGGCCCTGACCGTCGTACTGCATCCTCGTGGAGGCGGGGACCTTGTTGTCGTCCGAGATCCACAGGGCGGAGGACGGGTCCTTGTCGTTGAAGTGGGCGCCGTTCTCCTTCCAGATCAGCCCGCGGCTGTCGTAGAAGGTGTCGGTGATGACGCGGCCGCCGTCGAGAGCCCGATGCTGGGTCTGCCGCAGGCGCAGCGCGCCGTCGTAGATGTCGTAGCCGGTGCGGTAACCGCCGTTCTCCAGCAGCTTCTTCGTGGTGATGACGACCGGGCCGTCAGGGCTCACCGTGTAGCTGAACTCCGCGTCGGGAATCTGCGTCGCCGGGTTGCGGTCCGGCGACCAGGTCTTCACGAGGCGGCCGAGCGCGTCGTACTCCATGACGTTGCGCCGCTTGTTCGCGTCCTCCTTGGCAAGGGCGAGGCCGCGGGCGGGGTCCAGTTCGATGGTGTCCGTGTGGCCCAGAGCGTTGGTGGTGACCGTCTTGGTGACGAGCGAGCCGGACGCCGGGAAGTACTCGGTGCCGGTGACATTGCCGTAGACGTCGGTCGACGATGTCGGGCGGCCGTAGGCGTCGAACTTCTGGGACGCGTCCAGGGTGTAGACGGGCTTGCCGTCCTTGTATCCGGACAGCGACTCGACCTTCGCCACATTGCCGACGGCGTCGTAGTGCATCACCTTGTCGCTGCCGACATCCGCCGGTCGCGCGATGTCCTTGGCGTCACAGGCCTTCGTCAGCGTCTCCACCCGCTTCTGGGCGGAGAAGATCCACTTGTCCTCGTTGTCGGCGTACTCGTAGCGCACGCATGTGTCGTCGTCCGGCTTGGCCAGGTCCCCGCGGTCCGTGGTGTGCGACAACCGTCCACGGCTGTCGTATGCGTGCTCCACGGCGGTGCGGCGCTGGCCGCGGCCGTCCGACAGGACCGTACGGGAGGCGACCTTCGAGGTGCCTCCGCGCCAGGCCTGGAGCGGCTCGGCGCCGTCCGTCCGCTTGCGCGTGGCGGTCGGGCCGTCCGACCAGGGCGTGTACACGGTGGCGGACTGGAGCGGGCCGCCCTCACCGTCGTAGTACAGCGATTCGCGGACCTGCCCTGCGAACAGGCGGTGGTCGGCGACCTTGCCGCCCTCGCTGTCCTCGATCTGCACCGAGCGCTTTTCGCCGGGCTTGGCGGACTTCTTGTCGCCGTCCATGCCCCGGAAGTAGAGGTTCTCCACCTGCGAGCGCTTGTCGGGTGCGACGCCGACCAGGGTGCGGACCTTCTCGTAGCCGCGCCACTGCGACCAGGTGCGCGCCTTCTCGCTGACCAGTTCGCTGTCGTCGTCGTAGGCCCAGGCCGGCGCGCCGATGTACTGGAAGTTGGTCTCCTTGGTCGGCGAGGTGCCGTTCTTGTCCTCCTCGCGGACCTGGTCGACGCGGTGCTTGTGGAACCAGTCGGTCGAGTACTTCTTCCTGATGCCCGTCTCGTCGGTGGGGTCGGGGACCTCGCTGATGACGGGGTAGCACCGCAGGGTGTTCGTCTCCGGCGAGGCGGGCAGCTTCTTCGGCGCCTCGGTGGAGCACTCGGTCGGCGCGTACTTGACCGCGATCTTCGCGCCGGTCTCCGTCTGGATCGTCTCCACGCGCCAACGGAGGAACGGCGGGTTGCCGTCCTCGTTGTTGTCGACCCGGTTGGGCAGCTGCTTGCCCTCGAAGACGACCGGCGGCAGCGAGATCGGGGTGCCGTTCTTTCCGGTGTGCTGGATCGAGTTGAGCCAGAGCGGGTACTCGCCCGCCACGCCGCCGTCACCCGTGGACTTGAAGTCCTGGTTCAGCGTCCATGTGTCGACCGGCTCGTGCTTGCCCGCCTTGAGGATCTGCGTGGTGACGGCGGTGAGGCGCTTACGCGTGAAGAACGTCGGCGCGTAACGGTCCTTGCAGTCCTTGCCCGCCGCGCACAGCTGATCGGCCGGGACGTCGGGCCAGTTGCGGGTGACCTCCCACTTGGCCTCGGCGGTGAGCTTGCCCTCGGCGCAGTCGAACGCGGAGGTCTTCAGGCAGCGCTCGGCGACGTCGAAGACGATCTGGGCCGGGGCGGCGGCGAACAGGTCGTCGTCGCGCAGGCCGTAGGAGATGCGCTTCAGCCAGCCGCCGCGGTCGTAGCCGCGGTTGGTGGACTTGCCCTCGCGGGTGACGTTGGAGCCGTAGTGGTTGCGCTCCTTCTCGTACCAGTACGTCATCGCGTTGCCGCGCGTGTCCACGACGTGGTCGAGGTTCCAGCGGTAGACCTGGTCGCAGACGGAGTCGGCGTAGGCGGCCTTGTGACACGGCTCGTTCGCGTGGTTGCCGTACACCGGCACGGAGAGGGTGGAGTTGGTCTCCGCCTTGCCGGCCGTCCAGCCGGGCAGCCGGTCCCTGCCGAAGTAGTACTGGACGCCTGCCGTGTTGGTGACGCGCCAGTACTCCTTCTCCGTGTCGCCGTTGACCGCGCCCTTGAGCAGCTCGACGCGCGAGCCGTCCTCGTTGGCGGGGCGCCATACCTTCTTGTCGTCGTCGAGGACCAGCTGTGTGGACGAGCCGTTCAGCGACAGCGTCACCACCGGCGGGCCCTGGCACAGGTCACCGGTGGGGTGCTTGGGGTTGTTGTAGCCCGAGTTCTCCTTGCGGTCGTTCGAGCAGGGGACGTAGGTCCGCTCGACGAAGTTGGCGCCGAGGTCCCACCCGTCGCCGGCCCAGGAGGACTGCTGCGAACTGGCCGAGGACCGGCCGTCGACGCTGGACGAGGAGTAGCTCAGGCCCAGGTTCGGGCCGGGTCCGCCCAGCGACGAGGGGATCTCCATCGGGTACTGCCAGGAGAAGTCGCCCGAGGAGCCACCGCCCTGCCAGGAGCCGGACGGGCTCAGCGAGGTGGCGCGGTAGTCACCGGTCGGGCCGGACGGAGCCGCGGTCGCGGCCAGGGCCATCGCGCGCGGCGCGGCGGCCGCCGCACGTGCCGCCGGTGCGCCCGCCTTGGTCACCGCGCCGGCGCCGGCAGCAGCGGCCTGCACCGTTGCCGTCAGTGTGCCCTTGGCCGGGTCGTTGGCCGTGACGACCGGCGTGCGCGTGAGGCACTCGGCCTTCTGCGGTGTCGTCAGCGCGCATGCGGGCATGGCCACGAACGTCAGGCGCGAACCCCAGTTGCCGCCATAGGCATTGCGGAAGCTCTTGTAGTCCAGCTCCACCGAGACCGGGGCGGATCCGGACGCCTTGTCGGTGCGCTGCACCTTCAGCAGTACGCCGTCGATGCCGGCCTTCTCGGCGGTACGGCGGTCCGTCAGCTCGACCTCGGCGGTGACCTGCCGGGGCTCGGGGCCCGCCGCGTTCCGGCTCTGCGCCGTACGGCCCTTCGGCCCGTGACCCGGCGCGGACAGCCGGACCGGCAGCGAACCGGCCTTCACCCGCGAGCCGTCGGCCTTTGCCGGGACCGTGACCTCCGCGGCGCCGGCCTTCGGCCACGCCACCGACGGGTTTCCGTTCCAGGTCCGCTTCGGAATCCCGTTCTTCGAGCCGGCCCCGGCCTTGCCGCCCTTCGCCGGTTTGCCCGGCACATTCACGAGTTTCTGCAGATCGGGCAGGGAGCCGCCTGCCGCCTGCGCGTCCGGCGTCGTCGCCGGAAGTCCGGTCAGCAGCAGAGATGTGGCGAGCGCGGGCAGTGACCAGCGCATTGCCGTACGTATTCTTCTGTGGACATAGGAGTGCCCACCCCGTTTTGGCATAGAGATTTCCCCACTCCATCCCCCGTAATTCTAAAACAGTCGTGGCGAAAGCTACCACCGGGTACGACCTCCCCCCGAGGCAGTCTCCCGTTTCCGGACCGGGTCGCGTTCGCCCGGTCGAGCCTGCTAGAAAGCACGGCGGGGGTGCGCGCTCGCCATTCGTCACACTGAGCAACCGGGCGCGAGTCGGGGGAAAAGCGGAATACTTCGCTCCGAAATGTTCGTGCGCCGCCCTGCGCCTATTGACCACTGCACGAAGAGAAACGGGCGGGAACAAAACCACATGAGCAGCACACCGAGAGGGGCCGTCAACGGCCCCGGGGGGACCGCGAGGAAGGCGATATCAGCTGCCCTGCTGATGGCCCTCTCCGCGGGAATGGTGACCCTTTCAACCGTTGATGCCACGGCTGCGGATCGGACCGGATCCGCGGACCGCTCCGATTCCTCCGCGAGCCTCGCGGAAAAGCAGCGCGCGGAAAGCGACCGCGCGGCGAAGAAGGCCGCGGAAACCGGAAAGCGCGTCGAAATAGTGTCCCGGCGGACCGAAACCGACGAGGTGTTCGCCAATCCGGACGGAACATTCACCGTGGACCGGGCCCTCATTCCGGTCCGGGTACGGCAGAACGGAAACCTGGTACCCGTCGATCCGCATCTTTCCGTGCGGGACGACGGCCGGGTGGCGCCCAAGGCAACCGGAATGTCCGTCTCGTTCTCGGGCGGCGGCGACGGGGCCTTCGCCACGATGGTCAAGGACGGCCGGGAGCTGTCCCTGTCCTGGCCGGACAAGCTCCCCGAGCCGACGGTCTCCGGCGACACGGCCACGTACACGAACGTGCTGCCCGGCGTCGATCTGACCGCCAAGGCCGACGTGGACTCCTTCTCCCACGCACTCGTGGTGAAGACCGCCGAGGCCGCGAAGAACCCCGCGCTCGAGAACATCACCTTCGGCCTCGAGCGCAAGGGACTTGACGTCAAGACAGGTGCGAGCGGCGAACTGCAGGCCCTCGACCCCACCGGCGCAGCCGTCTTCTCGGCTCCGCAGCCGCGGATGTGGGACTCGGCCGGGTCCGAGGACGTGCGTCCCGTCGCCGGCGCCGCGAAAACCGCGAAGACGCCGAAGGCCGCCACGTCCCCGAAGGCCCGGTCGGCGCGGTCGGTGCTCTCCACCGCCGCCAAGGAGGCCGACCCCCGTCCGCTCCCCGAGACGCTCGGCGGCGCGACCGAGGGGTCCCGCCAGGCCGCCATCGGCGTCGGGCTGACGAACCGGACGCTCACACTGCGTCCGGACAGGAAGCTGCTGACCGGCGCGGACACCGTCTACCCCGTCGTCATCGACCCGATGTGGGCCAAGGACGCCTGGAAGAACGCCTGGTCGATCGCGTACAAGCACAGCGCGTACCCCAGTTCCGACGACACGGTCTACTGGAACGGCGGAACGATCTCCGATTTCGCCCGGGTCGGCGTGGCCACCGACACCCAGCGCGGTGGAACGGTCCGCGCCCACACCTATTTCCGTGTTGCCACGGGCAATGTGTGGGGCAAGCAGATCATCAAATCGACTCTGCGCATCAAGCAGACCCACGCCGGTTCATGGTCGTGCAAGTCGGGTGAGCTGCTCGTCCGCGACATCGGCAAATCCCTTCCCAACAACATCACGTGGAACAAGCAGCCCAGTTGGGGAGGTGTCGTCGACTCCTCGGGTGAGTCCTTCGGCGGCCGCAACTGCCCCGCCGACAGCGCCGGTCTCGTCGAGTTCGACGTGACGTCCGCGATCAGCAAGGCAGCCAAGGACAAATGGGGTTCCTGGGCCTTTGTGCTGACGTCCAAGAGCAGCGCGGTCGACACCTCCTGGCGGAAGTTCGACCCCAGCTCCCTGCGGGTCTCCACCTACCTGAACACGCTTCCGGACAAGCCCAGGGACCGGTCCACCGACCCGTCCGTCCCCTGCACGGGCGGCACCTTCGGCACCACGGACTACGTCACTCTGCGTGCAAAGATCAACGATGCCGAGGACAAGAACCTCTCGGTGGAGTTCAATTACGCCCCGGCCGGTGACACGACGCCGGTGAAGGCCAGGCGTGACTTCAGCCGCGGCACGGTCGCCAGTCTGCGCATCGACGCCAAGACTCTCAGCACCGGCACCTACTGGTGGGACGTCAGAGTCCACGACGGGTCGGGCAGCAGCCCCTGGGGCGGCAAATGCTCCTTCACCATCGACAAGACGCGGCCGTCGAAGCTGCCGGGCGTCGCCTCGGAGGAGTTCCCGCCCGAGAAGGACGGCAACCCGGCTCGTACGGACGGCAAGTTCACCTTCACCGCGGGCGGAGTCACCGACGTCACCCGCTATGTGTGGTGGACCGACTCGAACACCAAGGAACAGTTCGTGGACGCCACCAAGCCCGGTGGTCCCGCGAAGGAACCGGTGACCTTCAAGCCGCTGCACGCAGGCCCCCAGTTCATGTACGTCCGCAGTCTCGACGCCGCGGGAAACCGCTCGGACCTCAGGACCTACCTCTTCTACCCGACCCGGGCGCCGGAGCGTGACAGGCCCGGTGACCTCAACGGCGACACCACCGTCGACCTGTGGACCGTCGACCCGGGCAGCAACGCCCTGTGGATCCACCCGGGCCAGGCCAACGGAAAGTTCGGCGTGGGACGGCAGGCCGACGAGGCGTCCTTCCCGAACAGCGTCCTCACCCACCGCGGCAGCTGGAACGAGGACTACTACGAGGACCTCGTGGCCCTGCGCCCCGGCCAGGAAGACCCCATGCTCAAGGAGCTCTGGGTCTACGCCAACCGCGGTGACGGCGAGCTCGGCGGCGCCGACACCGAGCGCTGGGAGCTGAACGTCACCTCCGACGAGGACAACCACTGGCGCGACGCCGACCAGGTGCTCTCCATCGGCAGCCTCAGCGACGACAACAGCGACGGCAAGGTCGACGACAACGACACGCCCGACCTGCTGGTCAAGTCGGGCGGGGAGCTGTGGCTGTACCTGGGCCCCCAGGTCAGCACGCTGCTCGACGAGGTCGCACCCGTCTCCCTGGGCAACGCCGACTGGCAGGACATGACGCTGCTCGCCCCGGGCGACCTCAACAAGGACGGCCTGCCCGAGCTCTGGGCCCGGGACACCAGGTCCGGGAAGATCCATCAGTACACCAGCCGGAAGAACCCGGTCGAAGGTGACATCACCGCCGCCGACCTGGCCGTGTACGCCGATGCCGCGGTCCGCACGACCTCCATCGGTTCCGGCTTCACCGCAACGGCCTACCCCCACCTGTCCACCAACGGCGACTTCGAGAACGACGGCTTCGCGGACCTCTGGGCCCGTGACGCCACGGGCAGCTCCGTGGAGATCCCGGGCCGGGCGCTCACGGACGGTTCCGCCTTCGGCGCGGCCCGCCCTCTCGTCACCGGTGGCACCCCGTGGGGCACCTGCGAGACCTTCGAGTCCAAGGACACCGGCAAGCGCAGCCTCTGCGGGCCGATCCTGGCCAAGTACAAGGCACTCGGCGGACCCGCCAAGTGGGGCTACCCCAGCACCGACGTCGTGACCGCCGCCGACAGGACCGGCCGCTACACGCACTTCCGCGCGCCGGGCTCGTCGGCCGACAACCGGTCGATCTACTGGAGCCCGGACACCGGTGCCTGGTCGGTCACCGGCTCGCTCTGGCTCAAGTGGACGGCGATCGGTCGCGAAGGCGGCACTGTCGGCTACCCGACCTCGGACGAGAGGCACACCAGTGACGGTGTGGGCTGGTTCCAGACCTTCAGCAAGGGTGGTCGGGCGGGAGCCATCTACTACTCCCGCGAAACCGGATCGTTCGCCATGATCGGCGGTATCTACGCGAAGTACCGTGCGCTCGGCGGTCCGGCCGTCCTCGGCTACCCGACCATGGACGAGCGGGCCACCAACCCGAAGCCGGGCCGCTGGCAGGGGTTCCGGTTCCGCAACGAGACCGAGAACAGCTCCGCGATCTGGTGGAGCAGCGCCACCGGTGCCTGGCACGTGCGTGGCGGCATCTTCGACAAGTGGGCGTCGCTCAAGTACGAGAACAGTGCTCTGGGCTTCCCGGTCTCCGACGAGTACGAGGTCACCGGCGGTATCCGGTCCGACTTCCAGAACGGCTACATCCGCTGGAACCGCACCAGCGGCGCCACGGTCGAGCACAAGCCCGACGACCGGACGGCCCACCTGCGCACCGACCTCGCCGGTGACGTCAACGGCGACGGCCGCAGCGACATGATCACCGTCTACAACTACGGGAACGCCTCGACCGGCATCCACTTCCTCACCGCGGACACCGACGGCGGGTTCGGCCCGCCGAAGGAGGTGTGGACCAGCTCGCGGGGCGGTTTCGACGCCGGCCGGGCCAAGTGGACCTCGGGCGACTTCAACGGGGACGGACTCGCGGACATCGCCGCCTTCTACGGCTACGAGGACGGAACGGTCGCCGTATGGTCCTTCCTCACCCAGAAGGACGGCGGTCCGAAGACCGTCAAGAGCGCCCAGATGCCGAAGGGCAGCTGGTACATGGACCGGGTCGTGACGATCCTGGCCGGTGATCTCGACGGCGACAAGAAGGACGACCTGACTGCCGTCTACGACTATTCCGACGGCCAGAGCGGCACCCACAAGTTCCTCGCCAGGGCCGACGGCGGCTTCGACAACCCCGTCCGCGGCTGGAACTCCGGCGACGGCAACTGGTGGGCGGCCAATGCCCGGTACACGATGGGCGACTCCAACGGCGACGGCCGCGACGATCTGATCGCGTTCTACGGCTACAGCGACGGCGGGGCGGCCCTGTGGACGTTCCCCGCCAAGGCCGACGGCACGCTCGACAAGCCGGTCAAGTCGTGGAACGCGGCGCCCGGCGCCTGGGAACGGGACCGGATCGAGCTCGCCAGCGGCGACTACAACGGCGACAAGCGCGCCGACGCGGCCGTGATGTACCGCTACGACGACGGCGTGACCTCGATGAACACCTTCCTCGGGAAGACGGACGGCGGTTTCGGGGCCCCGGTTACGAGCTGGAAGTCCCAGCCCGGCAACTGGTACGCGAGCAACTCGGGCACTCCCGTCTCCGGCGACGCGGACGGCGACGGCCGGGCGGATGTCCTGGTCATGTACAACTACGCGACCGGCGCCACCCGGGCCTTCACCTTCCCGGGCCGTGCGGACGGCGGGTTCGAGAACCCGCAGCGGTCCTGGCACGCGGAACCCGGCACCTGGTGACCCGTTCCGCGTAACGGTCCCAGGCCGGTCCGCCATGACAGCCGCCGGGCACTTCCCCGTGCCCGGCGGCTGTGTCGTTCCCCGGCGCACCCGGCACCTGTCAGGCCCTCTTGCGGTGCGCGGGACAATGGATGGCGGCCCCGGAGCGCGGGCCCTGGTGCGAGGAGGAGAACGGACATGGCGGAACCCGAGCGGACCGAGCGCAAGCTGCGGCCGGCCCCGCTGCTCTTCGAGCCGTCGGAGGCTGCCGCCGACCCCGAGCACTTCTTCGACCTGGAGTCCATGGAGGACCCCCGGGAGCTGCTCTCCAGGGCCACGGAGCTGACGCTGGCGTTCCGCGCGGCGACGGACCGGGCGATCGAGTTCCAGGCGGTCGCGGCGGCCCAGCTGGCCGACCCCCGCCGCTTCGACCGGCTGACCCCGGGGGCCATCGGCGAGCAGGCGGGCTGGACCGAGGACTACGCCAAGAAAATGATCGAGTTCGGTCGCGACCTGCTGCGGGGCGCCACACCCTCGTAGCTCAGCGGCCCGCCGCGCCGGCCGAACACCCTCTTGGCATATGCAGGGGCGCAAGATACTCCTCCCGCCCGGACCTGTCCCCGTTTCGGCCAACTCTGGGAAACCAGATCGTCACTCCCGGTAAATCTGGACGACATGAGCGCATGGCTGCGAGACGGAACCCTGCTGACCGCCGGGACCGAGCGTCGGACGGACATCTTCGCCCAGCTGCGTGAGGAGAGCCGCAATCACGCGGCCCAGGTCACCGCCCCCGGCGCCGGGTGGCTCGCCTCCTCGGAGGTGTATCCGCGCTCGGCGCTCGCCCTGTGGGAGGCGGCCCCCACCTCCCCCGTGGTGCTCCCCTGCGGCACCGCCTTCGATGTCGTGAACGCGCCCGCCATCTTCGGCCGCCGGATGCTCGACCAGCTGTGGACAGAGGGTCCGGGATCGGGGCCCGTCGCGACACACCGGGGCCGGATGATGCTGTTCGCCGCGCCCGGGACCGCACAGCGTCTGCCATCCCTTCTCGACTGGGAGGAATGGGGGGACGCCGTGCCACCGCTGCTGTGCCACGGCACCGGGGACGCGGTCACGATCCCGCCCCTGACCCCCGGTGACGGGGCAGGCGCCGCCTTGGGGCCGCGCTGGCTGGTGGCCCCCGACACCCGGCACCCGTGGCTGCCCGGGCCCGATGTCCTGCTGTGGGCGTGCGTGCGGGCCGCCCGTACAAGCTCCTCCGGCGGTGTCCGTATATCGATTTTTCCTCCCGCCGATCCGGATGCTAAGGTCTACGACGTCAGCAGGCGCCGCTAGCTCAGTTGGTTAGAGCAGCTGACTCTTAATCAGCGGGTCCGGGGTTCGAGTCCCTGGCGGCGCACAGACGGAAAAGGCCCCTCGCGCGAGCGAGGGGCCTTTTCGTACCCGCGGCAGCTACGCCGTCGTGACCTTGACCGTCCACGCACCCGCAGGCGTACGGCCCGCCACCTCCACCCGGGTCCGCCCGCCCGGCGGTCCCGGCATCGTGAAGGCCTCGCCCTCCCGCAGCGGCGCGTCCGCGAGCGGCGGGTAGACCGACTCGTCCCAGCACGCCTCGGTCTCCGGATGGGTGTCCACCACCTCGACGGGGCCGCTGCCCGACGCGGTCTCGGCCTGGACCCGGTAGAGCAGGACACCCTCCGTGCAGGTCTGGCCGTCGTTGCCGGCGGAGCCGCGCGCCTCGATGGCGAGTGCGGTGTTCTCGCCGGTCCTGACGACGGCCAGCCGCGTGCCGACACTTCCGCCGCGCACGGGCGCCGCGGCGAGCGGCTCCAGGGTGACCAGTTCCCCGCTGGGGTCCCCGCCGCTGATGCACCGCACCTCCTGGCCGCCGAGCCAGCCGAGCTTCCACTTGTGCCAGCCGAACAGGTCGGGGGCGAGACCGAACTGGCTGCCCATCACATCCCAGTCACCCACATGGGTGTCCCAGTCGCCGTTGCCGTCCGTCGGCCGGTGGTAGAGGTCCGGCAGGTCGAAGACGTGACCGGTCTCGTGGGCGAGCACGTGCCGGTCCGGCGGATGGCGTTCGAAGACGGTGACGACCCGCTTGATCTCGGTGCCGTCGGCCTCGATCGGCCGGTCGAAGTTGACGACCTTGGTGGCGTCGGAGTCGACACCGGGCGCGTCCGGATCGGCGACCAGATAGACGACGTCGTAGGCGGAGAAGTCGACCTGCCCGTCGGCCGCGGCGATGGCGTCCCGCAGATAGGTGCTGCGCCGTTCGGGCGTCCAGTCGCGCTGTATCCCGTACGAGGTCGATGACTCGGGCATCAGGAGCCACTCCTTCAGCGGATGCGCGCGCAGCTTGAACCTGCCGTACGAGGCCTGCGCGAAGAAGTCGCTGGTGGCGGGGAAATGGTCGGCGGCGAGCACGTCGGGTGCGTTCAGCGGTACGGAGTCCGGGAACGACAGGAAGATCATGACCGCGTCGAGGGTGCGGTGCGGGCGGGGGTAGGAGGTGTTCCAGCTGTCCAGGCCGAGGGAGTGGTGGGCGGATGTACGGGGCAGTGCGCAGGGTCCGGCCGTGGTGTCGGCCACCGCGGGGCCCGCGACGAGGGAGGTGGCGGCGAACGCCATGAGAGAGGTGAGCGCGGCCGCGGCACTGCGCACGCGTTCCACTCTCCCGGGTGTTCCCTCGGGCGACTGCTGACCCTCCACGTGGACCTCCGGCTGGGGAATGGGGGACACCACATCCACCCTGTGCCGTTTTCTGGTGGTACGCCCTGCTGCGATGCCCCACCCGGGTGACCGGCCCGACACCACCCCGACACCGAGCCGATATCCACCGACACTCCAATGGCTCACGGAACGTCACATTCGGACAGGGTGGAATCGACCCCGGCACACACATGGGCAGAAACGATCGGTCGTCGCCCATGAGTGACCCCTGAGTGGCCTGTCCCACGGCGGTGAAGCTGGAAGGGCCGCCGCGGCAGCCTCTATGATCGGCACACTTTCCCCAAGTTCTTCCCGGATTTCATCGCCGGCCGACCGGGCCGGCCCTACCCCGACCACATGCGTACGACTCTGTACGACACAACTGCACTGCGGGAGTGAGCGGTGAGCGGAACCTCCGAAGGACCACGGCCCTCGGGCGTCGCAGTCCCCCGAAGGGTCCGACCGTTGATTACGGAGCGTTACGACGTGGGCCGGAACTCCACCGAACTCTGCGACTACCGGGCCGCGTTCAACGCGGCCCAGCTGGCGATGGCCGTCGTGGACCGCGAAGGCGTCGTCGTGAGCGCCAACGACGCCCTCGCCCTGCTGCTCGGCACGGACCGGGCCGAACTGCAGGAGCAGTACGCGGCCGATCTGATCGACCTCGCTTCCGATGCCCGGACCTGGCATGCGTACCGCGAGGTGCTGCACGGGCGCCGCTCCCGCTTCCGCTGCACCCGCCGCCTCAAGCACCCCGACGGGCGGTCCCTGTGGGCCGAGGTCAGCGTCACCCCCGTACCCGAGGGCGGCAGTGTGCTGCTGGCCGTCACGGACATCAACGACCGGCGTCAACTGCAGGCGCGGCTACGGCATCTGCAGATGCACGACCCGGTCACCCGGCTGCCCAACCGCACGCTGTTCTTCGAACGGCTGTCGTCCGCACTGGAGTCGTCGGCGTGCGCGCACGGCTCCACGGGGCGGATCGGGCTGTGCTACCTGGATCTCGACGGGTTCAAGGCGGTCAACGACACCCTCGGACACCGGGTCGGCGACCGGCTGCTGGCCGCGGTGGCGGCGCGGCTCGCCGACTGCGCAGCCGGCGGCAACCGGACGCGCGGCGGAGGCCATCTGGTCGCCCGGCTCGGCGGCGACGAGTTCGCGATCCTGGTCGAGGACTCCACCGGCACCGAGCAGCTCGCCGATCTCGCCCGGTCCGTACTGGCCGCGCTCCAGGAGCCGTTCGACCTGGCGGGGCAGCGGCTTTCGGTCTCGGCGTCGATCGGGGTGGTGGAACGCGCGGTGGCAGGGACCAGCGCGACGGGGCTGATGCAGGCCGCGGACACCACGCTGTACTGGGCGAAGGAGGACGGCAAGGCGCGCTGGACCCTCTTCGACCCGGAACGCAACGCGCACCGCATGACACGGCAGGCGCTCTCCTCCACGCTCCGACCCGCCGTGGAGCGCGGGGAGTTCGAGCTGCAGTACCAGCCGCTGGTGGGGCTGGCGGACGGCGTGACGCGGGGTGTCGAGGCACTGGTGCGCTGGAACCATCCGCAGTTCGGCACGCTGGCGCCGAATCGGTTCGTCGGGATCGCCGAGGACGACGGCTCGATCGTGCAGCTGGGGCGGTGGGTGCTGCGTACGGCGTGCCGCCAGGCCCGGCAGTGGCAGCTGGACCATCCGGGCGTGCCGCCGCTGTTCGTCAGCGTCAATGTCGCAGTACGGCAGGTGTGGGACTCCGACCTGGTCGCGGATGTCGCGGGGATCCTGGCCGAGACCGGTCTGCCGCCGCATCTGCTGCAGCTGGAGCTCACCGAGTCGGCGGTGATGGGCTCGGCGGGCCGGCCGCTGCAGGCCCTGCAGGCGCTCAGCGACATGGGCGTGCACATCGCGATCGACGATTTCGGGACCGGGTACTCGAACCTGGCGTATCTGAGCCGGCTCCCGGTATCCGTACTGAAGCTCGACGGAACGTTTGTCCGTGGCTTCCAGGACGAGGCCCATGCCAACCCGGCCGACGAGACGATCGTCGAGGCGATGGTGGATCTCGCGCACCGCCTCGGCCTCACCGTCACCGCGGAGTGCGTGGAGACCTCGGGCCAGGCGTCGCGGCTGCGCCGGATCGGCTGCGACACCGGTCAGGGCTGGCTGTACTCACGGGCGGTGTCCCCCGAGCGCATCGCCGAGATGCTCGGCGCGGGCCCGCGGCCGGTGCACGCCACGACCTCGCAGTAACCACGGCCCGGTATGCCGACCGCCCCCGCCGGCAGGGACTCCGGACGGGGGCGGCGGACCGTGGGGGGAATCAGAGGGTCAGCAGGCACCGAGGTCCTGCCAGACACCCCACTCGCCCGTGGTGCCCGGCTCCTCGCCCTGGGTCCACCACTTGGCCTTCCACAGGTGTCCCTTGTGCGAGACCTGGTTGCCGCCGACGTAGGCGGGCGTCGCGGACCAGGCCGGAGCCGAGCAGCCGGACGGCGTGGAGGGCGACGCGGACGGCGCCGGGCTGGAGGGGGACGCGGACGGCGTCGGGCTCGGGCTGGAGGGCGACGGGGTCGGTCCCGTCGGGGAGGACCCGACCGCGGTCACGATGTCGTTGAACAGCGTGGTGCCCGCGTCCAGGCCGAGCAGCGAGTACATCATCGCTCCGGCGAGGCCCCGCTGGTGGGCGTAGTCGGCACGGGCCTGGATCGCCCGCTTGTCGAGGCCGGTGAAGAACTCGCCGTCCTTGTAGAAGTACGACGCCTTCGCCTCGTCGTCCCAGAAGGTGGTGGCCGCGTTGTCGACGATGCCCCCGAGCTCCTTGTAGTGGGCGATGCCCGCCTGCTGGCTCACCGGCCGGGCGCCGGACGCGCCGGTGGCGCTGCCGCCGAGGCCGTTCCTGGTACCGGCCGGGACGCCCTTCCATCCGCGGTAGTAGAACTCGTATCCGAGGGTGAGCTTGTTCGCCGGGAAGCCGCCGGCGATGCCGTAGGCGGGCTTGCCGTCGATCCAGGAGTCGATCGCGTTGTCGATGCTGTACTTCTCGGTGCCGGGCGCGATCGGGTCCGTCGGGTCGGAGGCCGGGGAGTACAGCGGCGACTGGTGGTACGCGGGTCCGTCGCCGTCCCAGGCACCGTGCATGTCGTAGGTCATGATGTTCGCGTAGTCGAGGTACGCGCCGATCTTGTCGGTCTCGATGTACTTGATCTTGTCCTGGCCGGCCGGGAGCGCCGCGGTCAGCAGGTACTTCTTGCCGCCGTGCGCCGCGCCGTACTCGTCAAGCTGCTTGCGGAACTCGGCCAGCAGCAGGGTGAAGTTGGCCTTGTCCTCGGGGCCGTAGTGGTTGCCGAGGTGGCCGCCGGACGAGCCCGGGTACTCCCAGTCGATGTCGATGCCGTCGAAGATGCCGGCGGCGGTGCCGGGGCCGCCGTAGCCCCCGTCGACCGGAAGATCGCCCTGGATGTACTGCTTGACGCAGGAGGCCACGAACTTCTTCCGGCTCGCATCCGTCTTCGCCGCGTCGTGGAAGTACTTGGAGTAGGTCCAGCCGCCCAGCGAGATATTGATCTTCAGCTTGGGGTGCTTCGCCTTCAGCTCCTTGAACTGGTTCATGATGCCGACGATCGGCTGGTTCCAGGTGTCGGCGACGCCGTCCACGCTGTCCGCCGCCGAGAAGGACTTCTGGTAGTCGGCGTACGAATCGCCCGCGCCATCACCGGCGTTGGGGTTGGCGTCGTCGCCCGCGGCCTTGTTCGCCTCGAAGCAGGTGAGGTCGGTGGGGTGGATGTTGCCGAAGGAATAGTTGAGGATGTCGAGCTTGCCCGCGATGCCCCGGGTGTCCAGGTGCTTGGGGTAGAAGGCGTTGCCGTACACGCTCCACTGGTCGTAGTACGCGATCTTCACGCCGCCGGTGGAAGCGGCGGCCGGGGCGGCGTCGACGGCCTCGGCGGAGCCGAGCCCGGCGACGGCCGCCAGCGCTCCGGCGGCGAGCGCCACGCTGGTGAGCGCGGCGAGCAGGGGTCTACGGACGTGCACGAGCTGCCTCCGAGGGGGTGCGCGGTACGGGAGTTGGGAGAAGTGATAGCCCTCGCCCGAGCACCGCGTCAATGGTCTGCACCAAATAAGGACTAGACCAATTTGAACAAGAAACCGCCTGTCAGAGGCGTGCATCCCCAACGAGCAACCGCCCGCCACCATCGGTGACGAGCGGTTTAAGTCCTCTTTAAGGAGTCACGGGCAGGCGGTTCATGAATGAACCACTCCACCCGGCAATTCGTAGGCGTCGGCGATCAGTTCGTAGCTGCGCAGCCGGACGTCACCGCCGTGCGCATGGGACGTGATCATCAACTCGTCGGCACCGGTGCGCTTTTGGAGGTCGTCCAGACCCGTGCGGACCGCCTCCGGGGTGCCGTGCACGATGTTCGACAGCCAGCTGTCGACGAACTCCTGCTCCATCGCGCTGAATCGGTACGCCTGCGCCTCCTCGGGCGTCGGGATCAGCCCCGGCCGGCCGGTGCGCAGCCGCAGCATCGACAACGCCCCGGTCAGCGCCTGGCGACGGGCCTCCTTCTCCTCCTCCGTGGCGAGGGCGGAGACCCCGATCAGCGCGTACGGGGCATCCAGCAGCGCCGAGGGCCGGAAGCTCTCCCGGTAGAGGTCGAGCGCCGGAAGGGTGTTCTGCGCCGAGAAGTGATGGGCGAAGGCGAAGGGCAGGCCCAGCACTCCGGCCAGCCGGGCACTGAAGCCGGACGAGCCGAGCAGCCAGAGCGGCGGGCGGTGCGAGGGGCCCTGGACCGGCCCCGGGACTGCGTGGATCCGGGCGTACGGATGGCCGTCGGGGAAGTCGTCGTCCAGGAACCGGGTCAGCTCGGCGAGCTGCTGCGGGAAGTCGTCGGCCCCTTCGTTCAGCCTGTCCGTGCGGCGCAGCGCGGCGGCCGTGGCGCCGTCCGTGCCCGGTGCGCGGCCGAGGCCGAGGTCGACACGGCCCGGGGCGAGCGCCTCCAGGGTGCCGAACTGCTCGGCGATGACGAGCGGGGCGTGGTTGGGCAGCATCACCCCGCCCGAGCCGAGGCGGATGCGCTCGGTGTGGGCGGCGAGATGGGCCAGGATCACGGCCGGGGACGACGAGGCGACGCCCGGCATGGAGTGGTGCTCGGCGACCCAGTGGCGGTGGAAGCCGCGGGCCTCGGCGAGCCGGGCGATGTCCACGCTGGTGCGCAGGGCCTGGGTCGCGGTGCGTCCGCTGCCGACGGTGACCAGGTCGAGTACGGACAGGGGTACGGGGGCGGTACCGGCCGCCGTGCCTCGGATCTCGTCCGTCGAGTCGACTGCGTCCACTGCTGGGGCCCTCCTGTGTGGGTCGTCGTAGTTCCTCGACGGACAACAGGAGGCCCTCTCCGCTTATTCCCGGCCCTCCGGGAGCGTGCTACTGCCAGTCCTCGGGGCCGGATTGCACCCGGTCCTCCGGGCGGGCGAACAGCGTGCCCAGACCCTGCGCCCACGCATGGCGGTCCGCCAGCCGCAGCCCCTCCCACACCGTCACCTGGTTCGCGGTCAGCACCGGCTTGCCCAGTGCCTCCTCCAGCTCCTCCAGATGGGCCACGGTGTGCAGCGCGGTGTCCGGCAGCAGCACCGCCTCCGCGTCCGGATGATCGCCCGCGCGTGCCAGCTCCAGCACCTGCTCACGCTCCCAGGTGCTCACCTCGGCCGCGGTGACGATCCCACTCGCCCGCGTCGCGCTCACCTCGATCCCGGCCGCGCGCAGGAAATCGGCGAACGACGCGGTGATGTCCTCGGGGTACGTGGCGGCAATCGCGACCCGCCCGGCCCCCAGCGCCTGTACCGCATGCGCGAAGGCGAAGGAGGTGCTCGATGCCGGCAGCCCCGCCGCCCGCGCCAGCTGACGGGTCTGCTCGTGCGCACCGTCCCAGCCGCGCACGAAACTGCCGCTGGTGCAGGCCCACATCACCGACTCCGCACCGGCCAGCCGCAGCTCCGCGACCCCGGCCTCCAGCCGCGCCGCCGATCCCATCTCCAGCAGCGCGTCCACGCGGTGGGCGTCCTCGCCCATATCGGTGTGGAAGACCGGCAGCCGGATGTCGCTGTCGAGCAGCACCTCGATCCGGGGGTAGTCGTCCTCTGCGGAATGTCCCGGGTAGAGGAGTCCGACCGACGTCATGTCCATCCTTCCTGTTCTTCGGGCTGCGACGGGAGATCGCCGGGGACCGGCGGCACCTCGGACGCGGGAGTGGGATCGGGCCGCAGCAGGAGTGCCTGGTACGGGCCGACCGCGTGCACTCCGACGGCCCGCAGCGCGGCCCACATCGTCACCTGGTTCGCGGACAGCACCGGCATCCTCAGTTCGGCCTCCAGCTGCGGGATCACGTCGTACGTCGGCAGATTGGTGCAGCTGATGAACAGCGCGTCCGCCGCCCCCACCACCGCCTGCCGCGCCATGTCCACCACCGACCGGTACGGCACCTTCCAGATGTGCCGGGTCAGCCCGAGGAAGGCCCGGCCCGTGACCGTCACCCCAGCTTCTCCCAGATAGTCCTCCAGCGCCCGGGTGACCGACTCGGTGTAGGGGGTGACCAGGGCGATACGGCCGGCTCCCAGCTCGTCGAGTGCGTCGAGCAGAGCGCCGGAGGTGGTCAGCGAGGGCACCTCCCCTTCCGTGCTCATCACCTCGCACATCGCGCGTTCCCCGGCGAGGCCGCCCACAAAACTCCCCGATGTGCAGGCGTAGGCGACAACCTCGGGTTCGGACACGCTCAGCGCGCGTACCGCCTCGCGGAGCGTCTCGTGCTCACTGACCATCCGGGCGAGATCGAGGGAGACCCCGACCGGGACGTAGGGCGTACGGGTCAGGCGCAACGACACCTCGTCGGGCACCCAGCGCCACAGCTCCCGGTCCAGCGCGAAGTCGAACGGGGCGACCACACCGACACCATGCTGCGGCTGTGGTCCGCCGAGAAAGGAGACATCCATCGCAGGCCCCCTTGGCGTCTTGTTGACGACGGTAGGTGCGGGTGCGAGCGTGGGTCAATCCGTACATGTCAGACTCCTCGTGGCCCTTCCGGGCACGGGAGGTGCCCCCTACGAAACGGCTTGTGCCTGATGTCCGAACCCACCCTTCTCGTGCTGGCCGCGGACCCCATGCCGCGGCTGGGCCGGCTGACCGGACAGGCCCGCATCGAGTACGCCGACGAGGACACACTCGCCGACCGACTCCCTTACGCGGACGCCCTGTTGATGTGGAATTTCACCTCCGACGCGGTCCGGCTCGCCTGGCCCGGCGAAGGGCCTCGGCCGCGCTGGGTGCATACCCCGAGCGCGGGTGTGGACCGGCTGCTCTGCCCCGAGCTGGTCGACTCCGACACCGTGGTGACCAACGCCCGCGGCATCTTCGACGAACCGATCGCCGAGTACGTCGCCACCCTCGTGCTCGCCATGGCGAAGGACCTGCCGGGCACCCTGGAGCTGCAGCGACAACGGCGCTGGCGGCACCGCGAGGGGCTGCCCATGGCCGGGACCCGGGCAACCGTGGTCGGCGCGGGCCCGATCGGCCGCGCCGTGGCCAGCACGCTGGGGGCGCTGGGCGTGCGGACCGCAGTGGTGGGCCGTACCGCGCGTCCCGGCATCCATGCGGCGGCCGACCTCGACCGGCTGCTCGCCCGCGCCGACTGGGTGGTGTGCGCGGCGCCGCTCACCGAGGACACCCGCGGCATGTTCGACGCGCGGCGTTTCGGTCTGCTCCAACCGTCGGCCCGCTTCATCAACGTGGGGCGCGGCCCGCTGGTCGTCGAGGACGACCTGGTCTCGGCGCTGAAGAACCGGTGGCTGGCCGGTGCGGCGCTCGATGTGTTCGACCGGGAGCCGCTCCCCCCCGACAGCCCGCTGTGGGACGTACCGGGCCTGATCGTCTCGCCGCACATGAGCGGCGACACGGTCGGATGGCGCGACCGGCTCGGCGAGCAGTTCGTCGAGCTGTACGAACTGTGGGTGGCCGGAAAGCAGCTCCCGAACGTGGTCGACAAGAAACGTGGGTACGTCCCCATGCATGACGAGTCCGCTGACTGATCTCACCGCACGTCAACTGCTGGACGGCTACGCACAGGGGGACTTCTCCCCCGTCGACGCCACGCGCGCGGCGCTGGACCGGGTCGAGGTGGTGCAGCCCCTGGTCAACGCCTTCGTCCGGGTCGACGCCGAGGCGGCGCTGGCCGAGGCGGAGGCGTCGGCGCGCCGGTGGCACCGCCGCGAGACTCTCGGGCTGCTGGACGGGGTGCCGGTGACGGTGAAGGACCTGCTGCTGCAGCGCGGAACGCCGACGCTGCGCGGCTCGAGGACGGTCAGCGCGGACGGGGCCTGGAACGAGGACGCGCCGTCCGTGGCCCGGCTGCGTGCGCACGGGGCGGTGTTCGTCGGCCGCACGACGACGCCCGAGTTCGGGTGGAAGGGCGTCACCGACTCACCGCTGCACGGGGTGACCCGCAACCCCTACGACCCGTCGCGCACGGCGGGCGGGTCCAGCGGTGGCAGCGCGGCGGCCGTGGCGCTGGGAGCGGGGGCGCTGTCGATCGGTACGGACGGCGGCGGCTCGGTGCGTATCCCCGCCTCCTTCTGCGGGGTCTTCGGACTGAAGCCGACGTACGGACGGGTCCCGATGTACCCGTCCAGCCCCTTCGGGACGCTCGCCCATGTCGGCCCTCTGACGCGGGACGCGGCGGACGCGGCGCTGGTGATGGATGTGATGAGCGGCGAGGACTGGCGGGACTGGTCGCATCTGGGACCGGCCCGCAGCGTGCGCGACGGGCTGGAGGAGGGCGTGAAGGGGCTGCGGATCGGCTACTCGCCGTCCTTCGGCGGCCAGGTGGCGGTGCGCCCGGCGGTCGCCGAGGCGGTACGGCGGGCAGTGGGCGCGCTGGCGGGGCTGGGCGCGTACGTCGAGGAGTCCGACCCCGACCTGACCGATCCCGTGGAGGCCTTCCACACCCTGTGGTTCAGCGGCGCGGCACGGCTGGTGCAGCATCTGGGCCCGCAGCAGCGGGAGCTGCTGGATCCCGGGCTGCGCGAGATCTGCCGGGCCGGGGAGCGGCACAGCGCGCTGGAGTATCTGGCGGCGGTGGACGCCCGGATGGACCTGGGCCGGCGGCTCGGCCGGTTCCACACGTCGTACGACCTGCTGGTCACCCCGACGCTGCCGATCACCGCCTTCGAGGCGGGCGCGGAGGTACCGGCGGGCTCGGGACACCGACGCTGGACGGGCTGGACGCCGTTCACCTATCCCTTCAACCTGACCCAGCAGCCGGCGGCGACTCTCCCGTGCGGGGTGGACGAGGAGGGCCTGCCGATCGGCATCCAGCTGATCGGCCCACGGCACGCGGACGCGCTGGTGCTGCGGGCGGCGCACGCGCTGTACGAGTCGGGCGCGGCGACGATCCCCGGGCCGGGTCCGGGGCCGGGGGTGGCCGAGTCCGCGGGTTCGGCGTAGGGCCATCTCCGGCCCGATCTCGGGGGTGACCACGCCCACGGGAACAGCGCGGGGCCGCCCCCAGGCCCGATCCCGGGTTTGGCCGGGTCCGGGGGTGTGGTGTGGGGCCCCCAGGCCCGGTCCCGGGTTTGGCCGGGTCCGGGGGTGTGGTGTGGGGCCGGTCTGGGGTTTGGCCGGGTTGGTGGGTGTGGTGTGGGCCGGTCCCGGGTTTGGCGGGGTTGGCGTGGTGAACGTGGGGCCGCCCTCCTGGTCTTGATGGTGGCGGCTGCGGGTCGGGCGTCAAGGGCGTTCGGTCGTTCCTCCCTCGCGTCGCCGTTGGCGATTTCGCTTCGCTTCACCCTTGACTCCCGCCCCTCCACCGCCGGGAAATGCTCTTGGGAGGGC